>DATCYC010000033.1:0-25187 GCA_036570525.1 Luteimonas sp. | reverse complement strand
CTCATCGGGTCGTACGGGCTCAGGCGCCGCGCCTTGTCCGCCATCTCGATGGCACGCACGGTATCGCCGGCCTGCATCAGCGCGAAGCCCAGCGTGTACTGGCCGACGGCGAAGCTTGGATTCAGGGCCGTTGCGGCGCCCAGTTCAGCGATTGACGCATCCATCTCGCCGCGCAGCAGGTGCGCCCGCCCCAGCGCCCAGTGGGCGAGCGGCTCGTTCGGGTTGATGGAATAGCTCTGCAGGGCCAGCTCGAACGCCCGGGCGATCTCGCCGGCGCGATCGGGCGACAGCTCGAAGAAGGCCCGTTGCCAGTGCACGAACGACAGCCCGGCGAAGGCGCGTGCAGAGTTCGGATCGAGCCGCGCCGCCAGTTCGAAATACCGCTCCGCCTGTTCGTAGTCCTGCGGGGTGAAGCGATACATGTGCCAGCAGCCACGATGGTAGGCGCTCCACGCGTCCAGGCTCACCGGAGTTTCGAGCAAGGCGCGCTGTCGCTCCGCCAGCTCGACCTCCATCGAGATCGCGCCGACGACCAGGTCGGTGATCTCCTCCTGCGCTTCGAACACGTGTTCGAGCTTGCGGTGGAAGCTGTCCGCCCACAGTTCCCTACCCTCGACGGCATCGGCAAGGGCGACGTTGATGTGCATCCCGGAGCCGGAAACCCGGACGTCGCCCTGCACGACGTAGCGGACGCCGAGCACGCGGGACACGTCGTGCAACTCGTGCGACCCCGATGCGAACCTGAAGGCCGACCCGCGCGCGATCACGAAGAACGCGCGGGTCCGCGCGATGCGGGTCATGACGTCGTGGGTCAGTCCGAGCGCGACATTGCGGTGCTCCGCATCGCCATCGGTATCGAAGGGAAGGACGACGATCGAGGGCTGTGCGGGCAACGACAGGTCGATGTTTCCGGCAAGGCCGGCAACGCCGTCGGGCTGCGCGGCGGATATTGACGACGACGGTGGCCGCCGCATGCCCACCGGCGGAATGAGCTGGCACCCCAGGCCGCGAACCACGCGCAGGTAGCGCGGGCTGCCGGCGGCGTCGCCCAGCGCACGCCTCAGCAGCAGCACGCGCTGGGTCAGCGTTTCCGGCGTCACCAGCCGTCCCCGCCAGACGCGTTCGGCCAGCTCGTCGTGGGTGAGCAGCGCGGGCGCGGTCTCGACCAGGGCGAGCAGCAGTTCGTAGGTCAGCTTCGGCAGGGGGAGGCGCACCCCGTCGCGGAACACGGCGCGCTGGCGCGCATCGAGCGTCAGGTCCGCGAACTCGAAGATTGCCTGCGGGCAAAGGGCCCCTGCCTTCGCGCTGTTCATTGCCTGCCTCGGACATCGGCCCGTCGGTGATGCCGGGCCAGCTTACTCCAGCTTTTGGAAAAGCTTGGTGGAATCTTTTGGCAGCCTTCATGCAGGCAGCCGGGGCGTGTGAATACTGGTTGACGTGGCGAATGAAGGGCTCGCGCGCGTGTTTTCCACGTACCCGGATCACACGGCGTTGCTCCTGCCATGCAGTGAAATCACTTCGATCAGGAGAAAGACATGAATCTCATGAATCTTGGCAAGATCGGCATTGCGATGACGATCGCGGCGGGCGGCTTGATCGCCGTGGCGACGCCGGCGGTGGCCGGAACCGTGCTCGGCGGAGCGAGCGTAACCAACGGCGCTCGCGGCACCATGGATGGCAAGGTCGTCGATGGTCCGGTGAAGGTCGTCATTCCCAAGGCCAGGGGCGGCAGCCAGTTCGACATCATGGCCGCAAACATCAATCTTCCGGCCAACGGTGGCGGCATCGACTGGCACACCCACCCGGGGCCGACCTTCGGCATCGTGACCGGCGGTGGCACGCTCACCGTCATCGACGACGACTGCGTCGAGCACGAATACGAGACCGGGGACGCGTTCGTGGCGCCCGTGAACCCGCACACCGCGCGCAACTACAGCACTCTGCCGGTCACGGTCCGGGCGGCGTTCTTCCTGCCGCGCACGTCTCCGCCGGCCCCGCCGATGCCGACGATCTTCGTGTCGGAGGATGCCGACGACGTACTGGACGCGTACTGCGGCCTGGCGGAGTGAGCTCGAATCAACCTGGAATAGCCAGGAACCTGTGGCCGCTTCGAAGGCAGGCGTGCCGGACCCGGTGGCGTGACGCCACGGGTCCGGCGATTGGGCAATCGCCTCGAAAGCCCCCGGGATCGCGGGCGGATCGCGACGCCGCGCACGAAGCGAAGCCGGCGTCCGCCAGCGAGGACTTCAGCGAGTTCGGTCGCGCCTGGCAGGTGCCCTACGTGTTCTGGTTCGTCGGCGGCACCGACCCGGCCAGCTATGCCAAGGCCGTCGCCGATGGCACCGTGCGCAACATCCCCAGCAACCATTCGCCGCGGTTTGCGCCGGTGCTGGAACCGACCTTCGAGGTCGGCGCGCGCGCCATGCTGGCCGCCGCGGCGGCATGGCTGTGCAAGTAGCCGACCCGGCCCAGTCCCGCTTCCCCTCGGGGATGGCCTGCGGCCCATGGTGCCGCGGGTGCGTCGCCTTGTTCCTGCAACCAAACCCTCGGGGACGACCCTATTAATTCGGTGTGAAAGCGCTCACGGCGCGGCACGTTGCGCAGGAGTATGCTCGCTGCCGCGGCGGCCTGCGTCGGGCGACTTCCCGACTCCCGACGCTTCCTCGCGCAGCACCTCGGTCACTAGTCTCCGGAGGCAGCCATGCGTTACGCACTGCTCGAGAAGTACAGGGACGGGTTGATGCTCACCGCCCGTGTCCTGCTGGTGGTCCTGTTCGTCAAGTTCGGCCTGGCCAAGGCAGTGGCCTTCGCCGAAACCTCCGCCTACATGGCCTCCACCGATCTGCCGGTGCCGTCGCTGATGTCGCTGATCGCGGTGGCGATCGAACTGGGCGTGGGACTTGCGATCGCGATCGGCTTCTATACCCGCCCGCTGGCGCTGTTGCTGGGCATCTATACCCTGATCGCCGCGGTTATCGGCCACCCGTACTGGCACATGTCCGGCGAGCTGCAGTACGAAAGCATGATCAACTTCTACAAGAACATCAGCATCGCCGGCGGATTGCTGCTACTGGTGCTGACCGGGCCGGGGGCGTATTCGCTGGACCGGAAGTAGCGCCGCGACACCCACGGGGCTGCCGGCCCGGTCCGGTGGCTGGCGTGTTTTTCCCGTTCCAGGCTCCCGACCCGCGAACGCCCTGCCCCACGGGCGGCAGGCCGGGGCTGGCCTGCGTTCCGGTGCTTGGAAAAGAGCCTCAAAGTCCCGGAGCGCCTGATCGGTACACTGCGCGTCCTGATTCCCCGGCGCTGATCCATGTCCGATCCGGTTCGACTGTCGAAGCGCGTTGCCGACCTGGCCGGGTGCTCACGCACCGAGGCCGAGCAGTACATCAAGGGTGGCTGGGTCTCGGTCGACGGGCACGTGGTCGAGGATCCGGCGCACCCGGTGTCGATCGAGGTCGTCACGGTCGATCCCGCTGCGCGGCTCGAACGCGTCGAGCCGGCCACGATCCTGCTGCACAAGCCGGTCGGCTTCGATGCGATCAGTGGCCGCAAGGCGGCGACGCAACTGGTGCAGCCCGGGACGCGCTGGCCCGACGATCCCTCCGGCGTGCGCCTGCTGGAGCGCCACTTCCATCGCCTGACGCCGCTGGTGCCGCTCGATGCCGAGGCCAGCGGCCTGATGGTGCTGACCCAGGACGGCCGCGTGTGGCGGCGGCTGACCGAGGACCGCGACGAGATCGAACAGGAGTACATAGTCGAAGTCAGCGGCGAGATCGCGCCCTACGGACTGCGCAAGCTCAACCACGGCCTGCATTACGGCGGCCGCGCATTGCCGCCGTGCAAGGTCAGCTGGCAGAACGAGATCCGCCTGCGCTTCGCGCTCAAGGGCGTGCAAGGCGGGCAGCTGCGCGACACGTGCGCGCAGGTGGGCCTTGACGTGGTGGCGATCCGCCGCATCCGCATCGGCAGGATTCCGCTGGCCAGGCTGCCTGTCGGGACGTGGCGCTACCTGCCGGCGGGCGAACGCTTCTGAGGCGCGTGCGGCCCGCAGGCATCTGTCGTCAACGATGCAGGTCCGTGGAATCCCGCTCCAGCTTCGCCGGGTCTATCCGGTGGTCGATGCTGCTTTCCCGCAGCTCTCGCGGGAGCGACCCGAACTGCCGCACCTCCGCCAGCGACGGCTCCACCAGCGCGAGCGTGACCCGGAAGCGGTACGGCGGCTCCAGCGCCAAGGCGTCGGCGGCGGTGGCGACCTGCGCCTGGCGAACCAGGATATGCAGTTCGCCGGTACTCGCTCCAAGCGAATACTCGTTGCGATGAAGCGTCTCGATGTTCGCTCCCGCTTCATCCACCATCGACACCGTCAGTTCGTACTGGTGCCGGTAGGAACCGGAAAACCCGACGCGCACGTCGATGTCGCGGCCGTTCCCGTTGCGGAAGTACGCCACGTCGGCCAGTCGATGGATATCGCTGATGATCACCTTCGGGTCGCTGCGCGCCCTCTCCTCCACACGCCGTTCGCAGCTTGCGCGCGAGATCGCCGAGCCGTCGAAGAACAGCGATTTGCGCTCCCTGACTTCCTCACACAGGGATGCATCCCTGTAATCCACCGCAATCGCCTGCAGGCAGGACGAACGCTTGAAGTACGTCTTCATTCCGGGCGGATTGAACAACAGCCCGGTCACGTAATCCGCCGGGTCCATGCGCCGGCACCTCTCCACCTCGGATGCCTTCACATCGCAGGCATTGCAGTGGAACTCGGCCGCGCTGCCGGGCCGGCCGCCGAACAGGGCCACGGCGCCGACGACGCAGGCGACCACCAACCATCGCTTCATTCGAAAAGTCCTCGTTTCCATGTCACGGCGCCTGCAAATGGATCACCATCCCGCTCACCGCTGAAAGAGCGCAACGTACTGCGCCGACCCATGATGGACAGGTGCGCGTCGATTATCCAGAAAGCGGCCGGGAATATGGAATGGCGATCGACGGCGCCACCCACAGCCATTGGAGGCGCCCCGCCTCGCCAACGGACAGCCGCTGACCGTATGCTTGGTCGACCTGCCGGGGGAGCAGGCTTGGGGAATCGCATGAAGCAATCGAGCATCGCCGTGGTCGCCGCGGCATTCGGGCTGGCCTGCATCTGTGCCCAGGCTGCCGACCCCGTGCCGGTCGAGGCCTTCGCCGATACGGACCAGGTCACTTCGCCGCGCATTTCGCCCGATGGCAAGCACGTCGCCGTCTCGGCCAACCTCGGCGGGGGCAACCACGCGATCGTGGTGTACCAGGTCGACGACATGCAGCAGACCGCGCTGCTGAAGCTGCCGCGCTACGAACAACCGGTGAACATGTACTGGGCCAGCGACACGCGCCTGCTGGTCGCCAAGGGTCGCCTGATCGGCTCGCGCGAGAAGCCGTTGGCGACCGGCGAGATCATCGCCACCGACTTCGACGGCCGCAACCAGCTGTACGTCTTCGGCTACCAGGTCCGCAAGACCGGCATGGACCGGGGATTCGGCGTCATCGAAGGCATGCCCCCGGTCCGCAACGGCCACTTCTACATGCGCCACCGGGCCGTGAACAGCAGCCGCTCGATGCTCTACGACATGGATGCCCAGCGCGGCACGCATCGCCTGGTCGCCGACATCGGCGTCGAGGACATGGCGTTCGTGCTCGACCCGCGCGGGATTCCGCGCTTCGCCCTGGGCTCCACCGACTACGACACCTACGTCCTGTACCAGGCCAACGACGAGGGCAAGGATTGGCAGCCGGCCGCCGCAAATGCCGTCGAAGGCAAGTTCGTGCCGTTCGCGTTCAGTCCCGACGGCAGCGAGGTCTTCGCCGGCTACAGCGTCAACGACGGCCCCGTCTCGCTGGTCCGGTCCAACCTCGCGGCCACCTCGCGCACCACGCTGGCCAGCGACGACTTCGGCAGCATCGGCGATGTGGAGTGGAACGCAGCGCGGCAGCCGTTCGCGGCCACGATCGAGAACGGCCGGCCGCGCATGGTCTACTTCGACGAGGCCTCGATTGCCGCGCAGGAGCACCGCCAGCTCAGCGCCAAGTTCCCGGGCCAGTACGTCACCTACGTCAACCACACCGCCGACGGCAACGTGTCGCTGCTGTACGTCCACAGCGACCGCGACCCCGGCGCGTGGTACGTGTTCGACCGCGCGCAGGCGACGATCAAGCTGCTGCTCGCGGCACGTGCCGGCATCGACCCGGCACGCATGGGCGAACGCCGCTACATCCGCTTCAAGGCCAGCGACGGCATGGAACTGGACGGCTACCTGACCCTCCCCGCTGGCGTGCAGTCGCCCGACAAGCTGCCGATGGTTCTGCTGCCGCACGGCGGCCCGCACGTGGAAGGCGATCGCTGGGCGTTCGACAACGATGCGCAATTCCTCGCCAGCCGCGGCTACCTGGTGCTGCAGGTGAACTTCCGCGGCAGCGAAGGCCGCGGCCACGCCTTCGAGCGCGCCGGCTACCGCCAATGGGGCACGCGCGTCCAGGACGACCTCATCGACGGCGTGCGCTGGGCGATCGCGCAGGGCCATGCGGACCCGGCGCGCATCTGCAGCTACGGCGCCAGCTTCGGCGCGTACTCGGCGATGATGGTCGCCGCCCGCGCACCCGAGCTGATCCAGTGCGCCGCCGGCCTGTCGGGCCTCTACGACCTGGAAGCCTTCGCCACCGACAGCGACACCGCCTCGACGGCCTACGGCCGCAGCTACATCAGCCGCGCCCTGGGCAACGACAAGGCGCAATGGCTTGCGAACTCGCCCGTCCACCTGGCAGCCAGGATCAAGGCGCCGGTGTTCCTTGCCCACGGCGAGATCGACGAACGCACACCCTACAAGCAGGCAGTGGAGATGAAGAAGGCGCTCGAAGCCGCCGGACGGATGCCGGAGTGGATGTCCGTGCCCGGCGAAGCGCACGGGTTCTACAAGGACGAGAACAACGCCGCGTTCTACAAACGACTGGAAGCATTCCTTGCGCGGAACATCGGCGCCGGCGAGCATTGACGTTCATTGCCGCAAACGCGGCAACCCGGCGTCGCTGATTCCAACGTGAACCCAGGACAGATGAGAACCTTCGTACTCAGAGCGCGTGCAGCCCCCACGGACAGCCGGAAGCTGCTGGCATCCGTCGGCCAGGAGGCCCATACCGAAATCCTGGCGCATACGCTGATGAACGCGATCTTCGTGGCCCAGTCGCATCGCCCGGACGTCACGGTCTACCTTGTGCTGGAAAGCACGCGGGATTTTTCACGCACGATCCGGTTCGAAGCCAACGCCATGCACGATATCGGCGGCTTCGACGAACGCGCGCTGCTGGGCAAGATCGCCAGGGCGCTGGACGCGTCCACCGGGATGGGCAAGGACGAGACGCGGCCGGTGGAATCAGGCGTCACCGTGCGCACGGTGGCTTTCGAACGGCTCGTGCAGGAACTGGCCGGGGACCACCAGCTGTTCGTGATGGACCCGAAAGGCACGCCGATCCACGAGCAGGTTTTCGGCGACAAGCCGTGCTTCCTGCTGACCGACCACATCCCGATGCCGAAAAACACATTGCACGGCCTCAAGCGCCTGGGCGCGAAGAAGATCGCGCTGGGATCGAGGATGCTGTTCGCCTCGCAATGCGTGGTGCTGATCCACCACGCGCTGGACGATTGAGTAGAACGGGAGCGAAAAGCGGGGCCAGAGTGGGTGCCCCACCCCGACCACGCGTCCGTGATCCCCGGCTTCCATTCCCTGTTGCACCTTCGTTACAGCGTTTTCAGGTACTCCACCAGGTTGTCCTTCTGCCTGGGCGTGAGTCGCAGATCCTGTTTCGTGTTGTAAGCCTCCACGACGTCTGCAAGCGTCCCGGCAGATCCATCGTGGAAATAGGGCGCGTGTTGCCACAGGCCGCGCAGCGGCGTGGTGCGATACATCCCGGTGGCCGAACGCGTCACATAGAGCGTGTCCGTGGCAGCGGAGGCTGTTGGCGGATGCAGTCTCTGGTTGGCATCGGTGAAGTACGGGCCACTGTGGCAGTTCGCACAGCCCTTCGCCTTGAACAGGACTTTCCCCCGCTGCGCCTGGGCATGGTTGAAGCTCCCTTCCGGCGGCGGCGGCGCAGGAATCGACAGCTGGTACGCCTGCAATGCTGCAAGCACGTCGCTGACCTTGTCCTGCTTGCCGTTCGCGACCACCATGCCGGGCCGCCAGTCGGACGCCAGGCCCGGAGTACCCGGGTCCAGGTGGGAGCCGACGCGCGGGTCGGAGAAGACGCCCTCCCCTCCCATCTGGGTCACCGCTACGTAGCGGTTCCAGTACGAGAGGTTGGGCCCGTCGCCGGTGAAGACGACGCTATCCACGCCGGCAAGGCCATACGCCGGCGGGATCACGACCGGAACGCTGAGGCCATCGACGTTCCAGCGCGGGTCGTACTTGCCGGGGCCCCATGAATTGAGCTGCGCCTTCTGCGCGTCGGAAAGCGCCGGCGACAGCGCGATGATCGCACCGGGGTTGAGGTCAAGGTTGGGCCAGCCGTCGCGCCGATGACCGATGCCCGGCGCGAACGAGTCGTCCACGGTCGAGTGGCACAGTGCGCAAGTGGTACCGACCCGCGTCAACGTGTCGACACCACTTACTTTCTCGACGGTGCCCTTGAGGCCGACGACCGCATCGAGGCCCAGCAACGCAACCGTGACGCCCGGGTCATTCAAGTCGATGGATCCGTCGACGATGCCCTGCTTCACCGATTCGGGCAGAGCTTCCACATCGACTTTCAGGCCGACCGCGAGTGCCGTGACCGGGCTGACGGCGGTACTGATGACTTCGTTCATGCGCAGCTGATCAGTCCACTTGATCTCATCGCCGAACGTGTCGTAGCGGAATACCTGCTGGCCTTCCTCGACCAATGCCGCGTCGCGCGCCGACAGGCCCGCGTGGGACCCTGCATAGATCGCGCCGACCGAAGCGGCCAGCAATGCAACGCTGCCGGCAATCAGCACCGGGAGCGTCTTCATCTTGAGTTTCATCGCGTTACCCTCCGGAGTTCAGTGGCGTCCCGACGATTCACTCTGCGTCGAAGGCGCTCGAATCCGGTCGCGTGGCCAACGCGGGACATTGGCTCGCAAACCGGAAAATCATCGGACACGTCCGGGCGAAACATGCTCAACATCGCCTGGCCGGCCGTCCTTGTCTTACCGGCTCGCCCTGATGCGGCCGCGAAAGTTCTGCAGGTAGACGGCCCGGCGGCCGTAGCCGATATCGAGAGGACCACTGTTGCTGCCCTGCATGAACGAACCTCCGCTGAAATCGACCAGCGAGCCCACCGGCGTGCCGAAGCCGGGATAGGTGGCCGACGATTGCAGGGTCGTGAACTGGACCTGCACCTGCTGGCCATCCCTGTTGAGCAGGGTGACGTCGTACTTGAGCGGCGTGATGCCACTGATCTCGGGGCCCTGCGTGACTATCGTGTTGAAAGCCGGAACCCTCCACAGGAGCGGGAAGCTGAGCGTGATCGAAGTCACCCGGCCTATCTGGCCGAACGATGGATCCGTGAAAGCGGGATCCACGCGCATCTCGCCGACGAAGGGGGTTGCCAGGCTCAGGCGACCTTCCAGGACCTGCGCCTGCCCGTAGATGTAGAACGACTGTGTCGGCGGCGCTGCGGCGACCAGGCCCGGAAGCAGCCCGCCGATCATCAGGGCGCACGGCAAGAGAAGTTTCCAGGACTTCGGACTGATTGGTTTCATTACCCTGACTCCCGGTGGTTCGCGATGTGTCGCATGGCTGGATGGTCGTCCGGGCGGTCACGCGCCGGCTTCCAGCAAGGCCAAGTGTCCTCGGTTCGCTTTCGACAGCGAATTGGTCATGTGTAAAGGCCTTGCGGCTGGAAGCCAGGCGCGTATTTCCGCCATGCCCCATGGAGAACCGTGCCGCTGCCGCGCACGCCGAAACATCGAAGACGTGGACCCCGCCTGCTCGATCAAGGCGCGCATCGCCTGACCGAAGTCGGCCAACTCAAGGCCCCGGTCGACTACGCCCAGGCGGGCGCAACAACACCAGCACCGTCGCGAAAAACCCGGCGACAGGACATGCCCGGCACGGAAACGAACGGCGGAGTCGACCAGTGCCTTCTCCGCGGAACACCGGGCTACTGGGCCGGAAAAACCAGGCCGACCTCGGTGGTCTCGGCCGCGTTCACCGTCACGTCCTCGACGAAGCGGTCGGCGGCCTTGATGCCGTCCGGCCGGACCTGGATGCGGTACTCGCCGACCGGGATGGTGTAGCCGGCGAAGCCCTCGCGGTCGGTACTGTCGCGACTGGCTTCCTTGTGAGTGTCGGCGTACTGGATGTACGTGCGGGCCTTCAGCGGCTTGCCGTTGGCCGTGACCTTGATCCGGACCGTCCCGCTGGGGATTTCCAGGCGCTTCGTGGTGGTTTTCCCGGCTTCCACCGTGACGCCGTCGATGAACTGGTCCGGCGCACTGATGCCATCGGGCCGGACCTGGATGCGGTATTCGCCGACCGGGATGGTGTAGCGGGCGACGCCCTCGTCATTGGTGCCGTCGCGGCTGGCTTCCTTGTGATCCTCGACGTACTGGATGTAGGTGCGGGCCTTCAGCGGCTTGCCGTTGGTGGTGACCGTGAGTTCCACGGTCCCGGTTGAAAAGTCCACGTTTCGTTCGGTGGTTTCGCCGTTGCCGACGGCAATGCCTTCCAGCAGTCGATCCGGTGCCGAGATTCCCGCCGCGCGGACCCGGATGTCGTAGTCGCCCGCGGCCAGCTCGTAGCGGGCCTTGCCCTTCTCCAGCGCATGGTTCCGCGTGACTTCGTCCTCGGTGCCGGCTTTGTAGACATAGGTATAGGCGCCAATCGGGGCACCGTTTTTGGTGACGGTCAGCGCGATGGTCCCGGTGGATTCCACCACGGGCTCGGGCTGGACCTGCACCGCTTCGCCCAGCGCGCCGGCCAGCTCGTCGGCGTTGCTGGCGCTGAAGAACCGGCCACCACCGGCCTCGGCCATGCACTGCAACTGCGCCGTATCGGTGTCGCCCAGGTCGAAGCCGACCACGTGCAGCCTGAAATCGACCCCCGACTGCCTGGCCGCCCTCACCGCTTCGCACGGATCGCCACCGCAGGACTCCAGCCCGTCGGAGACAAGCACGACGCTGGCCGACTGCTCCGACTGCCGCAGCTGCTCGATCGCCTGCTTCACCGATGCCGTGAGCGGCGTCATGCCGATCGCGTTGAGACCTTCGATCTGCTTGATCATGGCGTCGCGGTCCAGTGGCCCCAACGCCACCAGCGACTCGATATCCATGCAATCGCCCTTGCGGCGATGGCCGTAAGCGGTCAGTCCCGCCTTGGCGTCCGCCGGCAATTGCCGGACCAGCCTGGACATCACGTCCTTGGCGACAACGATCTTGGGCTCGCCATCGACCCGGCCCCACATGCTGCCCGAGGCATCGAGGATGAACAGCAGGTTGCTGCTGGCCGGGGTTTCGGTCTTTGCGACATCGTCGCCATTGTCCACAGCGATGGCGGCCCCTGGCGCACCGGCCAGAAGCAACAGCGTGCACAACAACGTCAGCAACTTGTTCATGGCTCGTCTCCCCCGGTTACTGGCACGGCACCGCATGCGGCTCGAAGCCGAGCGCGTCGGCGACCTGTTCCAGCGCGGCCACGTCCTTTTCCGTATCGCCACCGGCGACCAGCGCCCAATTGCCCGAGGCCGCCCAACGGACCTGGTCCTTCAAACCGAGCGTGCCGCACATCCCGGGCATCCTGCCCTGGTACATCGCGTCGCGAGCCGCCGGGTCCTTCCATTCGCTGGCGATCAGCTTGCGGTACTTGTCCTGGTTCGACCGGCAATCGGCAACCTGGACGAACCTGTCCGGATGCCGCTCCTGCACCTCACAAGTGAACCCGGCTTCCTCGATGGCCGCCATGATCCCTGCGATCCCCGTCGTCGCGCCCTGCGCCGCGACATGCGCGGTGTCCGGCGCCGTGTCCTGCACTGTTTCCTGGACGACGGGCTGGTCAGTGGCGCTGCAGGCGGCAACAAGCGCCAACGCCCCGGCTGCGGTGATCGCGAAAAGACAATCGGCTCTCATCAGGTTCTCCAGTTCGGTGCAGCGGGGGATGTTTGCGGCATGGCGCTCCTGCGGATCTGCACCATTGCTTCCCTACGTTTACCGATTCCGCAGCGAAAGCGGGACACGGGGACCCAAAGCGCCAAATCCCGGAAGGTGGTGAAACCCGGCTGGCCCGACGTCCGATCCGCTCTTGACCTGGCTCAAGCCCGCAGGCTTTCGTGCTGGAGCCTTGACGTGCGATGGCGTATGAATGAGGTGCCGCAATCGCGATCGGAGCTGGCATGAACGTTAAACCGACAAACCCGCCCACAGTGCCCTCCAAGCCGGCGACGCCAAGGGACCTGCTGGACAAGCATGACCACGACGGCAGCGGTCATCTCGACGAAGACGAGTTGGTCGACATGGAAAGCGACCAGAGCTTCCCCGCCAGCGACGCCCCGGGCTGGACGCTGGGTTCGACCAGGGTGTCCTGACGATGCGCCATACGGGCATTTCCCGCTCGATCCTCGACGCCATCGGCGACACTCCGCTGCTCGAGATCGACGGCGTGTTCGCCAAGCTCGAGTTCATGAATCCCTCCGGCTCGATCAAGGCGCGCATCGCCTGGTACATGGTCGAGAAGGCGGAGCAGCAGGGCCTGCTCAAGCCCGGCGACACGATCGTGGAAGCGACCAGCGGCAATACAGGCAACGCGCTGTCCATGGTGGCGGCGGTGAAGGGTTACCGGATGCTGGTGGTGATGCCCGAAGGCCTGTCGAACGAGCGCGTGGCGATCTCGCGCGCATACGGCGCCGAGGTGAAGTTTGTCGGCCACTTCCACGTCAACGGCGCGCTCGACGAAGCGAAGCGCCTGGGCTCGCAGCCGGGGTATTTCGCGCCGAGCCAGTTCGAGTCCGAATACAACGTCGAAGAGAACCGGCAGATCCTGGGCCCGGAGATCCTGGCGCAGCTGCAGGGCCGCGTGCCGGATGCGCTGGTGATGGGCGTGGGCACCGGCGGGACGCTTATCGGCGTCGGCCAGGCCTTCCGGGCGGTCAACCCGGACGTGCGGCTGTTCGCGATGGAGCCTTCCGAGTCGCAGACCATCCTGTGCGGCGAGATCAGCACGCACCACATCGAAGGCATCTCCGACGGCTTCGTGCCCGGCATCTTCGCGCGGCATTCTGAACTGGTGGACTCGACGCTGTCGGTCTCCAGTGAGGAGGCCATCGCCGAGATGCGGCAGCTGGCGCGCGGACACGGCCTGCTCTGCGGTCCGAGTTCAGGTGCGCACCTGATCGCGGCCCGCCGCGTGCGCGAACAGCATCCCGAGTTCGACACCGTGGTCACCCTGTTCTGCGACGAAGGCGAGAAGTACCTGCAGGACCACTTCAGCAAGCCTGACGGCGACGTCGTCCGCAGCGCGTTCAACTAGAGAGCCATCACGCGACCATCGTCACGTCACGCGCTCCCCGGCCGCCACGCGAACATCCGTCTCGTCGAGCGGCGCAGCCTCGATCACCACGCGCAGCCGCCCCGCATCCCGCGACAGGCGCAGGCCGCGATGCCTGGCCAGGTAACGGACCGCAACCGCGGCCGCCGCGACTCCCGACAGCGCACCCACGCCCAGCGCCCAGCGCGCGCCGAAGCGATCAACCACCCAGCCGACCAGCGGCGCACCGAGCGGCGTGCCGCCCATGACCACCGCGATCCGCAGCGCCAGCACCCGGCCGCGCATCGTGCGCTCGGTGGTCAGCTGCATCATCGAGTTGCTGGCGGTCATGAAGGTCAGCGCCGCCAGGCCGACGAAGAACAGCACGACGCCGAACAGGACCGGGCCGGGCATCACCGCCGCCACCGCCACGCTGAGGCCGAACGCGCCCGCCGAGACCGCCATCAGCACCATCCCGGGCACCGGGCGCCGGGCCGACAGCAGGGCTCCGCTCATGGTGCCCACCGCCATCGCCGAGGTCAGCAGGCCGTACTGGCTGGCGTCGCCATCGAACTCCGTGACCGACATGGTCGAGATGAAAATCGCGAAGTTGAAGCCGAACGTTCCGAGCAACAAGAGCATCACCAGCACCGCGACCAGGTCCGGCCGCTGCCACACGTACCGGAATCCCGCCAGCAGGCTGCCGCGCGTGCGTTCGGGCAAGGCTTCGGTATGCAGCTCGTGCACCCGGAGCAGCCACAGCGAAACCAGCACCGCCGCGTACGAACCTGCGTTGACCACGAACAGCCAGCCCTCGCCGATCGCCGCGATCAGCACGCCCGCCACCGCCGGGCCAAGCATCCGCGCGGCGTTGAAGGAAGCCGAATTCAGCGCCACCGCGTTCGCCAGGTCGTCATCGCTGACCAGGTCCGACACGAACGCCTGCCGCGCCGGCGCGTCGAACGCGGTGACGCAGCCGAGCAACAACGCGAACCCGTACACGTGCCAGAGCTGCACCACGCCGGCCAGGGTCAGCAGGCCCAGCCCCAGCGCCAGCAGGCCGGCGGCGGCCTGGGTGTAGAGCAGCAGCTTGCGGCGATCCCAGTGATCGGCGGCGAAACCGGTCAGCGGCAACAGCAGCAAGGGCGGCCCGAACTGCAGCGCCATCACCGTTCCCACGGCCGTTGCGTTGTGGTCGGTGAGCACGGTCAGCACCAGCCAGTCCTGCCCGATGCGCTGCATCCAGGTGCCGACGTTGGATACCAGCGCGCCCGCGGCCCAGAGCCGGTAGTTGTAGCTCTTGAGCGAGTGGAACATGCTGCTCAAAGGGTGCCTGTCGCCTCCGTCGGAACATGGCCGCCCCAAGGCGACCTCGCTCCCATGCTAGCGCGGAGGATGCGAGCAGCATGGAACCACGACCGGATGAAATCCGGCGCGGTCAGTCAACCAGGGTTCGACCGCGCCTCGTCCGCCGCCGCGAAATGCGCCAGCTGGTCCGCATGCGCCTTGCCGAACGCCGGACGGGCGGTCACGCGCGCGACGTAGGCTTCGCTCGCGGGGCGCTCGCCGCGGGCGCGAACGTCGGGAACGCGCAGCACGTCCGCCATCAGCAGGTCGGCCACGGTGAAACGATCGGCCACCAGCCAGTCGCGTTCGGCCAACACGGCCTCGAGCTGGGCAAGTCGCTTGTCCATCCAGCCGGCCAGGCCGTTGTCCACCGGGCCCGACAGCTTCAGGAACCACCAGGGGACGGCCACCATCTCGATCGAATTGAGCGCGGCTACCACCCACTGCAGCGTTTCCGCCGCAGCGGGCGCGTCGCGCGGCATCAGTACTTCGCTCTTGCGCGCCAGGTGCAGCAGGCACGCCCCGCTCTCGAAGATCCTGACATCGTCATCGTCCAGGAACGGCATCTGCCCGAATGGCTGGCGGTCCAGATGGTTGGTCTCGTGATCCTCGAACGGGACGGTACGCACGTCATGCGCAAGCCCGGCTTCCTCCGCGGCCCATCGCAGGCGCAGGTCGCGCACGAATCCGCGCGGCCCCGCGGGAACCCAGTCGTACGTCCAGATGGTCAACTTCCCGGCCATGGCATGGCTCCTTCGACAGTTCGATGTGTTGGCGTTCGCTTCCATGGCGGCCAGCGGCAGGTGATGCGCAGGCCACACGCCTTCGGAACCGGCCTCAATCGCCGCCGAGCTGGTCGCGCAGCCGCTGCTCGCGCTCGGCGACCTCCGGCGTCACTGCATCGCCGAAATCCTCCATTTCGTAGAAGGGCCGGATTTCAAGTTCACTCGGCCCGGGCATCGGATTGGGGCAGCGCTTGGCCCAGGCGATGGCCTCGTCCATGTTCTTGACCTCCCAGACCCAGTAGCCGGCGACCAGCTCCCGGGCCTCGGCGAAGGGGCCGTCGATCACCGTCCGGTTCGCACCGTCGAAGGCGATCCGCTTGCCCGCCGACGAAGGCTTGAGCCCATCGCCTTCGATCATCACCCCGGCCTTCACCAGCTCCTCGTTGAACTTGCCCATCGCCTCGAACATCGCGGTCATCTCGGCGGCGGGCGGCAGGCCGCGCTCGCTGTCCTCGGTCGCCTTCACGAATACCATCACGCGCATCGGTGTTCTCCTTCTTCGTCGGGGCCGACATGGCCTTCATCCTGGACGACGAAGCAGGGCCAATGGAATCGACACGGGCGCGGAACTTTTCGAAACTTTTTCTCCGTAGGATGGGTAGAGCGAAGCGAAACCCATCGTCCCGTCTGTGCCCAGGTGTGGCGGTGATGGGTTTCGCTTCGCTCTACCCATCCTACGAAGGTCGGACCTGGCCTCAGGTGCGCCGGCCGCATTGGTGCGACGTGACCGTTGCGGTATGCCGAGCGCGCGATCGCCCCCACGTTGGGGATGGAAGTGCACGCGGGCGGGTAACGCCGACGTTGGCTTGGTGGCAATGGTCGCCGCGGGTCAAGGCCTGAGCAGGTTGCCTGTTGTCACCGCAGGTAAATATCCCGCCCCCCTGGCCCGCGATCTGCACCGCCGGCCATCGGAGTGTTTCGTCGCTGCTTGACCCTAATCATGGAGCCCGCCAGGCGGGTTGCCTATGGTGTCGCCAACCAACGATTTCTTGTAACCACGAAGGAAACCGAAGTGAAAAACCTAGTGTTGTTGTTCGCCTTGGCAGGAGCCGCCGGCTTCATTCCCCAGGCAATCGCTGCACGTTCGGCCGACGTCACTCCCGTGGCGGACGTCAGCTTCACCCTGCGCACCGAGATCTCCGAGGGCCGGCTGGTATTCGTCGGCGATGCCGGTGCGATCAAGGACCAGGTCAACCCCGAACTGAAGGTGCCGGAAGGTTCCGTGGTGGCGATCACCGTGATCAACGGCGACGGCGCGATGCACGACGTCGCGGTGCCCGAGTTCAACGCCCAGTCCGATCAACTGGTCGGCGTCGGATCGGCGACCACGATCGTGTTCCGCGCGAACAAGGCGGGGACGTTCGAGTACGTGTGCACGATCCCGGGCCACAAGGCCGCAGGCATGTTCGGAAAACTGATCGTGGGCGACGTGAAGGACGTGGCAAGCACCGCGTTGGATGTCGCCAAGGACCCGCACGAGGTCGGCGAACCGGTCGGTGATCGCGCGCCACGGCACGTCGACTACGACCTGCTGACCACCGAGGTGGAAGGCCGGCTGTCGGATGGCAGCACGTACCGCTACTGGACTTTCGACAACACGGTGCCCGGCCCGCTGCTGCGCATCCGCCAGGGCGACACGGTGACGATCAACCTGAAGAACGCCGAGGACAGCATCAACATCCACTCTGTCGACTTCCACTCCGTGACCGGCCCGGGCGGCGGCGCGGCGGTGACCCAGGTCGCGCCGGGGCAGACCAAGAGCTTCACCTTCAAGGCGCTGCATCCGGGGCTGTTCGTCTACCACTGCGCGACCCCGATGATCGCCCAGCACATCTCCAACGGCATGTACGGAATGATCCTGGTCGAGCCCGACGGCGGCCTGCCCGAGGTCGATCGCGAGTTCTACGTCATGCAGGGCGAGCTGTACACGGCGCAGAAGCATGGCTCCAGCGGTTTGCAGGAGTTCTCCCTGGACAAGCTGCTCGACGAGCGTCCCGAGCACCTGATGTTCAACGGCAGCATGAACGCGTTGACCAAGACCTTCGACATGCAGGCCAACGTCGGTGAGACCGTGCGCATGTTCTTCGGCGTCGGCGGCCCGAACCTGACCTCCAGCTTCCACCTGATCGGCGAGGTGTTCGACCGGGTGTACGACCTGGCCTCGTTCACCAGCCCGCCGCTGACCGACGTGCAGACCACGCTGGTGCCGCCGGGCGGAGCGACGATGGTCGAGTTCAAGGTCGACTACCCGGGCCGCTACATCCTGGTCGACCACGCGCTGTCACGGACCGAGAAGGGCCTGGTCGGATTCCTCAACGTGCATGGCGAGGCGGACGACACGATCTTCAAGACCAGCGAGAAGATCGACGCCGCCTCGGGGCACTGAGCAGTCGTCGCCACGGCCGGGCCCGGATTCCGGGCCCGGATTCATGGGCAGTCGGGACCGGAGTCGGAACCGGCCTTTCCACCACCGGCGGGAAGAGCGGTCCGGATCCTGTTTTCCGCACACCCCACCACGGAGGCATGGCCATGAAACGCTTGCAGGACAAGATCGCCATCATCACCGGCGGTTCCGGCGGCATCGGCAAGGCGGTCGCGGAGCGGTTCCTCGGCGAGGGCGCCCGCGTGATGCTGGTGGACATCGACCAGGACGGCCTCGACGCCACGCGCCAGGCGCTCGGTGGCGGCGACCGCATCGCGATCACGAAGGCCGACGTCAGCAACGAATCCGACGTCGCCCGCTACGCCGAGGCGACCGTGGGTGCGCTCGGGCGGATCGACGTGTTCTTCAACAACGCCGGAATCGAGGGCAAGGTGGCGCCGCTCGAAGAGCAGGACATCTCGATGTTCGACAAGGTCATCGCAATCAACGTGCGCGGCGCCTACCTGGGCCTGAAGCACGTCCTGCCGCATATGTACAAGGCGGGCGCCGGCAGCGTGGTCAACACCTCGTCCGTCGCCGGCCTGGATGGTTCGGCCGGCGTGCTGCCGTACGTCACCTCCAAGCATGCGCTCGTGGGCATGACCAAGGTCGCCGCGCTCGAGGCGGCCAGGCACGGCGTGCGCGTCAACTCGGTGCATCCGTCCCCTGTCAACACACGGATGATGCGTTCGCTGGAAGCCGGCTTCGACCCGGCCGACGCCGAAGCCGCCAGGGCCGGGATCGAAAAGACCATCCCGCTGGGCCGCTATGGCGAGCCGGTCGACATCGCCAACCTGGTGCTGTTCCTGGCGTCCGACGAAAGCAGCTTCATCACCGGCGCGCAGTACCGCATCGACGGCGGCATGGGCGCGATGTAGCCGCGATCCGCAGGCTGCGGCCCGGCCCGGCGCTGTGGTGAACAGAACGCGTAGCGCAGTCGACGGGGATCAGTCGACCCGGTGCAGGCCGATGTTCATGTGCGTGATCTTCCAGTCGCCCCCGAGCTGCTGCCAGATCTCGGTCGTCGTCCGCATATGGATGGAGCCGTCCTCGGGATGGATGAGCCGCTCGGTCAGGATTTCGTACGCCACATTCTCTCCGAGCATGACGCGCTCGGATGACGACTCTTCCGGCTGCCAAGGGTCCTTCGGAAGCTGCGGACAGTACTCAACGAGGAAGTCGTAGCTCAGCCGCCTCCCCTTCTCCCAGAAGATGACGTCTTCGGAGAACATGCCCATCAGCCGCGCGCAATCGTTGCGTTCGGCATACAGCCGATCCTTGAGATCCTTGGCCGCCAGGAACCCGGCCTCGGCTTCACCGGGCCGGGCAGCAGCCGGAGCGCATGCTGCAATCGCCAGGACGAGCAGTGCCAACCGCGCCTTCATTCCGTACCCCCGCGTCTTCACGTTCATTGCGCCTCAATACTCCATGCAACTCCTCGAGACGACCTGCCACTGCTGGTCGCGCAGCTGCCAGACGTCCGTGCAATGCCCCTTTGCATCGAATGGTTGCTCGTACATCGAGCCGCTCCACCGGTATGCCGAAGTGACGACACCGACGTCACCATAGGTATGGGCGGAGATGTTCGTCTGCTCCCACTCATCGATCCGAAGGTGGTTGAACAGATTGTCCAGCCACCTCTCACGGGACGTCTCCGGATAATCCGGATGGGCCGTGTGCAGCACGAACCCCGGCGCCATCAGCGCTTCCAGGCGAGCCTTGTCGTGGCGGAGCATCGAGTCCATCCACTGCGTCGAAAGTTCCACCAACTCCGCGGACGGCGCATTGCCCGGCTCGCTGCAGTGCGCACCCGAAGAAGCCAGTGCCAGGAACAGCAACAGAAGACTTTCGCCAATTCTTTTCACGCCTCACCTCCGGGCGGCCTGCGGCGGCTGCCATGAGCCGGGGAAGCGCCCAGGAAGGACCTGGACAATCCCGTCACGATCACCCGGGACAACGCCCCCCGATGGGGCGACCGGCCAGTTCCGGTGAGGGAAAGAAAATCGTCCTTCGCCCGGGCGAACAGCTCTGCGAGCTGCGGGTCCTGGAACGATGTGATTGAACTTCGAAACGATTCGGCCAGCTCATGGACCGATGCGATGCGTGATTCGCGGGACTGCGTGCGACCGGAGGCGACACCGGGGATGGCCTGCACGGCCCCTGTTCTTCGTGTTCTTCTTGATTGCCCCACTTCCAGATTGGAAACCCCAGCAGCTTCAACTACTTGTCACGACCCGGCACCGCCGGAATATGATGGCTCGCCAAGCAACGAGGGGATACTCGAATGTCCGGAGCACGCCTGCACTTCACGACGATTGCCGCAGCCGCGGCGTTCTTTCTCGCTGCCTGCAGCCCTGCCGGCGGGGACGGCGAGAGTGCCGCCACGCCGGCCGATGCGGCGGCCGGATCGGCGGCTCCAGACCGCTACGATGCCGAGGCATTCTTCACGACGACGTCGTACTCCCTCCCGGGCGGCTACGCCTGGTCGCCGGACGACAGCAAGCTCCTTGTCAGCTCGGACGAGACCGGTATCTTCAACGCCTATGCACTCGCCGCGGGCGACGGCGCTGCGGAGCCCCTGACCACGTCGACGACCGATTCGACGTTCGCCATTTCCTGGTTCCCGAACGACGCCCGCGTGCTGTACAGCGCGGACCAGGGCGGCAACGAACTCGACCATCTGTATGTGCGCGAAGTGGACGGCACGACGCGGGACCTGACCCCGGGCGAGAAGGTCAAGGCGGGCTTCGACGGCTGGTCTGCGGACGGCAAGTCCTTCTACGTGCAGACCAACGAGCGCGACCCGGCGGCCTTCGACCTGTACCGCTACGCGACGGATGGCTACGAACGCACGCTTGTCTTCCGGAACAACGATGCGCTCGCGATCGCCGCGGTGTCGCCCGACGGCGGCAAGGTTGCCATGGTCAAGCCGCGCACCAGCGCCGACTCCGACATCTACCTGCTCGACACCGCGGCCGCGGACGCCAAGCCAAAGCTCATCACGCCGCACGACGGCAACATCTCCCATGGCGTCCACGAATTCACGCCGGACAGCGGCAAGCTCGTGTACTCGACCGACGAACACGGCGAGTTCCAGCAGGCGTGGACCTACGACCTCGGCACCGGCGAGACCGAACCCCTGGTGTCCGCCGACTGGAACGTGGACTTCGTGACGTACTCCGATTCGGGTCGCTACCGCGTCTGGGGCACGAACGCCGACGCGCGCACGGCCGTCGCGATCCTCGACACGCAGACGGGCGAGGAGATCGAACTGGCCAGCCTGCCGCCGGGCGATCTCGCGCAGGTCCGCTTCTCGCGCGATGAAAGCCGGCTCGCGCTCATGTTGAGCTCCGACACCTCACCGCGCGACGTCTACACGGTCGACCTCGCGGCCGGCGACAGCAATCGCCTCACCACGGCCTTGAATCCGGCGATCGACGAAGCCGACCTCGTTGCGTCCGAAGTCATCCGTTACCCGAGCTTCGACGATCTCGAAATCCCGGCGATCCAGTACCGGCCCAAGGGCGCATCGGCGAGCAACAAGGTGCCTGCGCTGGTATGGGTGCACGGCGGCCCGGGCGGCCAGAGCCGCACCGGCTACTCCGCCACCATCCAGCACCTGGTGAACCACGGCTACGCGGTGCTCGCGGCCAACAACCGCGGCTCGTCCGGCTACGGCAAGACCTTCTTCCACATGGACGACAGGAAGCACGGCGAAGTGGACCTGCAGGACATCGTCCACGCGAAGCAGTACCTCGCCTCGCTCGACTGGGTTGACCCCGATCGCATCGGCATCATCGGCGGTTCGTACGGCGGCTACATGGTGGGCGCCGCGCTCGCGTTCGAACCGGAAGTGTTCGACGCCGGCGTCAACATCTTCGGCGTCATGAACTGGGTGCGTACACTCGACAGCATTCCGCCGTGGTGGGAGTCGTTCAAGGAAGCGCTGTACGACGAGATGGGCGACCCCGCGACCGATGCCGAGCGGCACCGCCGCATCTCGCCGCTGTTCCACGCGAAGAACATCACCGCCCCGCTGCTGGTCGTGCAGGGCGCCAACGACCCGCGGGTGCTGCAGGTGGAAAGCGACGAGATCGTCGCCGCCGTGCGCGCGAACGGCGTGCCGGTGGAGTACGTGCTGTTCGACGACGAGGGCCACGGCTTCACCAAGCGCGAGAACCGCATCGCGGCCTCGGAGGCCTATGTGAAGTTCCTGGACGCGCACCTGCAGGCAGGAGAGCAGCCTCCGCAAGCGACGGATTGAAGGGGCTTCAAAACGCCCAATCAACAACCGGGCGTACGTGCACGAGGACAGGGCAAGGAAGGCTGCGATGGTGAATGCAGTCCTCGTGTCGTGCATCCTCTTGGCGGCGGGGCTGGCGGCGCGTGGTTCAGCCGGTGCCGCCGGCTTCGCGGCCGAACGCCAGCACGCGTTCGACCAGCCAGTCGATATCAGCGCGGCGGGTGCGGAAATTGACGATGCACACGCGCAGGCTGTAGCGGCCGTCGAGCGTGGTCGGCGACAGCGCGATTTCTCCGGTGGCCACCAGCTGTGCCTGTATGCGGGCGTTGATGCGATCGATCGCTTCCGGGCCGGCGCCGTCGGGCCTGTAGCGGAAGCAGCTGATGCTCAACCCCGACGCAAGCTTCTCGAGCCGGGGTTCGGCATCAATGCGTTCGTCGAGGTATTCGCGCAATGCGATGTTGGCGGCGATTGCCTGCCGGTACGTGTCGACGCCACGCAGCTTGAACATCATCCACAGCTTCAGCGCACGGAACCGCCGCGACAGTTCCAGGCCGTGGTCGAAGAAGGCGTGGGCTTCGAGCGGTTCGGTCTCGGTCACGGCGGTGTATTCCGCCGTCTCGGTGTAGGCGTCGCGCAGGGCCTGCGGGTCGCGCACCAGCAGCGCACCCGTATCGAACGGCGCGAACAGCCACTTGTGCGGATCCAGCGACAGCGAGTCGGCCAGCGCGAAGCCTTCGCGCAGGAACGCATGCCCCGGCGTCATCGCCGCCGGCGCGCCGTATGCACCGTCGACATGGAACCAGACATCCGCGGCGCGACAGGCCTTCGCCAGGTCGGCCAATGGATCGATGCTTCCGGCATTGGCGGTGCCGGCCGAACCGACCGCCATCATCGGCACGAGGCCCGCGGCGCGATCCGCATCAATCGCTTCACGCAGCACGGCCGCCGGCAGCCGCCGATCCGCATCCGCCGGCAGCGCCCGGATGTGCCCGACGCCCACGAAGCGCGCCGCCTTCGCCAACGACAGGTGCGTCTCCGAGGAGGTGTAAAGCACCAGCTGGCCGCGGGTCTTGCCGGGCTGCCGCAAGGCCTGCGTCACTGCCGCGCCCACGGCATGCAGGTTGGCCGCCGACCCGCCGCCCAGCAGCAGGCCGTGACCGCCGCCATCGAACCCGACCAGTGCGTCCAGCCAGCGCAGCACCAGCCGCTCCACGGTCGCCGCGGACGGTGCCGAGCGCCAGGCCGTCACGTTCTGGTTGATCATCGACACCAGCAGGTCTGCAAGCGCGCCGATCGGATCGGGCGACGCGCAGACGTGCGCAAACTGGCGCGGATGGCCGTTGCGCCGCGAATGGCGCAGCACCTTGTCGCGCAGCTCCGCGAGCAGCGCTTCATCTCCGACGCCATGTTCCGGCGGCGGCTCGTCGAACAGGGCTTCGAGCTGGTCGCCGCCCAGATGCTCGAGTACCGGCGCCTGCGGCTCCCCGGCCAGCCATTGCGCGGCCAGGTCCAGGAGCTTGCCACCGAGCGCACGGACGTCGTCGGCAGGCAGGTCGAGATAGTCCAGCCGCTGGCTCATGGGGCGTCTCCTTGCGTGTCCTGGAGGGTACGAACAGGCGCGGGATACCTTCCGGGACCGGAACCTGGCGCCGTTCTTGCAGGGTGCCGCTGCATGAACCAGTTGGTCACCCCGAGCATCGGCTGTTCGGCGACCACCTCGAAGCCGCCGCGGCGGTAGAGCCGGACATTCCCGGGCTTGTCGGTTTCGAGCACGCATCGTACAACGCGTGGCCGACCGGCCAGTTACCTCGGCGGAGCAATTTCCGTTCAACGGCTACCAGGAGACAAATGGCCGAGCCCACTACTGTCCGGTTAATCCCCGAATAGAATCAATTGCTTGGCGGCTCCCTCATCGGAATTGAGTCGCGCAGGCGCTGCAAACATCTCATCCAGCGGGGTTTGCTCGAACAGCGTGACGCTCAGAATCTGTAGCCATTCGTACAAGCTGGCCCGGGAGCCGCAGCGCTTGCGCACGATGGCGATCAACACGTAGACCGAGACGGCGATCCAGACCTGCGTCTTCACCGCATTGGCCGAAGTGCCGAAGAACGCCTTGATGCGCAGGTGTTGCTTGATCCATTTGAAGAACAACTCGACCTGCCAGCGCTGGCGATACAGGGCGCCGATCGTCGCGGCGGGCAAGGCGAACTGATTGGTGAGCAACACGATGGACTCGCCGGTGTTCGGGTCGCGCAGACGCAGTCGCCGCAGCACGGTGGGATAGCGAGCCCGTGCCACATCGCGCGCCAGGATGACGGCCTGATCGCACGCCACGACCGCTCGATCCTGGACGCGATGCGAGTACCGGCGCTGCGTGCGCAGGTTCTTCTTGGCACGCATCACGAAGAACGCACCCGCGCAGTGCAGTTGATACAGCCGCACGAAATCCAGATAGGCCCGATCCATCAGATAGATCGCGCCCGTCTCGGGCACCAGTCGGTCGAGCATGTGGACGTCGTGCTGCTGCGCCGGAGTGACGTGAAGCACGGTGGGAATGGCGCCGCGGATATCCAGCAGGGTGTGCAGCTTGATGCCGCCATGCCCGGCATGGACGGCGCGTGCCCACGGGAACACCGACAGGCACAGATCGATGGTGCTCGAGTCCAGCGCGTACACCGTGTGGGCCAAGTCCACGCCCAGCGGCTCATCGGCATACAGGCGTCGTGCGGTGCCGATCAAGGTCTGCGCGAAATCGGCATGGATCCGCCAGTCACGGCGTTCATTGGCATCGGCCAGCGTGCTGCGGGCGACGCGGCCACGGATCCCCAGGTGAAACAGCTTGGTCTGGTGTGCGCGCAAGCACAGCTCGATGTCGCGCAGGC
>DATCYC010000032.1:0-3834 GCA_036570525.1 Luteimonas sp. | reverse complement strand
GTACTTGATGAAGTCGTCGTAGCCGATGGTTTCGGCGCGGATGAAGCCCTTTTCGAAGTCGGTGTGGATCACGCCGGCGGCCTGGGGCGCGGTCGAGCCGCCCTTGACCGTCCATGCGCGCACTTCCTTCACGCCGGCGGTGAAGTAGGTCTGCAGGCCCAGCAGCTTGTAGGCCGCGCGGATCACCCGGTTCAGGCCCGGCTCCTCAAGCCCGATGCTGGCCAGGAACTCGTCGCGGTCGGCGTCGTCGAGCTGCGAGAACTCCTCCTCGATCGCCGCCGACACCGGCACCACCTCGGCGCCCTCGGCCGCTGCGCGCTCGCGCACGGCGTCCAGGTGCGGGTTGTCCTCGAAACCGTCCT
Source organism: Luteimonas sp. (assembly GCA_036570525.1). Taxonomy (GTDB): domain Bacteria; phylum Pseudomonadota; class Gammaproteobacteria; order Xanthomonadales; family Xanthomonadaceae; genus Luteimonas. The sequence goes on along the minus strand of DATCYC010000032.1, from coordinate 3,472 downwards.
CGAGCACGTTGGCCACGTACATCACCGGCTTGAGCGTGAGCAGGAACAGCTCGCGCACCAGCGCACGCTCGTCCTCGTCCAGCTCCACCGTGCGCGCCGCCCTGCCCTCGTCGAGCGCGGCGCGCAGCTTCTGCAGCACCTCGATGCGGGCCTTCGCGTCCTTGTCGCCGCTCTTGGCCACGCGCTCGTAGCGGGCGATGGACTTGTCGACCGACTCCAGGTCCGCCAGCGCCAGCTCGGTATCGATCGTCTCGATGTCGGCGATCGGGTCGATCTTGTTGTTGACGTGGATGACGTCGTCGTTCTCGAAGCAGCGCACCACGTGGGTGATCGCATCGACCTCGCGGATGTGGGCGAGGAACTTGTTGCCAAGGCCCTCGCCGCTGGCCGCGCCCGCGACGAGCCCAGCGATGTCGACGAACTCGACCGCCGTCGGCAGCACCCTCTGCGGCTTGACGATCTCCGCCAGCGCGTTCAGGCGCGGGTCCGGCACCGGCACGACCCCGACGTTCGGCTCGATCGTGCAGAACGGGAAGTTGGCCGCGGCGATGCCCGCCTTGGTCAATGCATTGAAGAGGGTCGACTTGCCGACGTTAGGCAGGCCGACGATGCCGCATTTGATGCCCATGTGGATCCGGGATTTGGAATTCGGGATTCGGGATTCGGGGAAAGCCTTGGCTTTCCCAAATCCCGAATCCCCAATCCCTAATCCCTGCTCGTGTGCAACCGCTTCATCGCCTCGCTGAAGTCGCCGGCCACCGCCAGCGGCAGCACGTCGATGGCGTCGTCGATCGCCCTTGCGATCTCGATGTCGTCACCGGCCGAGGCGCGGCCGAGTACCCACGGGGTGACGCGGTCCTTGTGCCCAGGATGGCCGATGCCGATGCGCAGGCGGTGGAACTTGCCGTGGCCGAGCAGGCGCATGGTGTCGCGCAGGCCGTTCTGGCCACCGTGGCCGCCGTCGAACTTCAGCCGCGCCACGCCGGGTGGCAGGTCGAGTTCGTCGTGCGCCAGCAGGGTCTGCTCCGGCTCGATCTTCCAGAACCGCATCGCGGCCAGCACCGACTTGCCGCTGAGGTTCATGAATGTCGCCGGCTTGAGCAGCCACACGCTGCGCCCGCCGACGTCGACCTTCGCCGTTTCGCCGAACAGCTTGGCGTCGACCTTGAAACGCTCGCCGGATTTCTCCGCGAGCGCGTCGACAAAACGGAACCCGGCGTTGTGCCGGGTCCGTGCGTGTTCCGGGCCGGGATTGCCCAGCCCGACGATGAGTCGAAGGCCTTCCATCGCAATGGCAGCCGCACGCTGCGCCCGCGCGGGGCGCAGCGGCGGCGGCGATTACTTCTTCTCTTCGCCTTCGGCGTCGTCCTTCGCCTCGCCCTCGGCGGCGGCCTGCGGCGCGGCGGCTGCAGCCTCCTCGCCCTCGACCGGCGTCTCTTCGACTTCGACGCGACCCTGGCGGGCCACGACAATGGCCACGTCGTGGTCGGGACCGAGCTTGAGCTGCGGGATCTCGACGCCCTTGGGCAGCACCAGGCTCGACAGGTGGACGGTGTCGCCGAGCTTGAGCTCCGACAGGTCGACCTCGATGTTCAGCGGCAGGTCGGCCGGCAGGCAGCTGATCGCGACTTCGGTCAGCTCGTGCATGATCACCACGTCACCGGCCTTGCCGGCCGGCGAGATGTCGCCGTTGACGAAGTGCAGCGGCACCGACATGCGGATCGCCTCGTTCTGGTTCACGCGCTGGAAGTCCAGGTGCATGATCAGCTGCTTGTACGGATGGCGCTGCATGTCACGCAGCAGCACCTTCTGCACCTTGCCGTCGACGTCCAGGTCGATGATCGAGGAATAGAACCATTCCTTCTGGCTGGCGACCCAGGTCTTTTCCTGCTCGAGCTGGACGCTCTGCGGCTCGCTGCCGCCACCGTAGACGACGGCCGGAACCTGGCCCGCACGACGCAGGCGGCGGCTCGCACCCTTCCCCTCGTCCTTGCGGCCGGTTGCGGTGAGTTTCTGATCGGACATTTGTGTTTACTCTCTTTGCTTGCGTTGACCGCCTCGCGGCGGTTGTGAAGCTCACCCGCGACCAGGTGAGCTTTCGTTCCCGGGAATCGGGAATCGGGAATCGGGAGTGGAGGCTCGATGCTGCTTCGAATCCCCAGTCCCCAATCACGAATCCCGTCGATCAATCCACGTACAGCGAACTCACCGACTCGCCGAACGCGATCCGGCGGATCGTCTCGGCCAGCAGCTCGGCGACGCTGAGCTGGCGGATCCTGCCGCAGGCCCTGGCCGCCTCCGACAGCGGGATCGTGTCGGTGACCACCAGCTCGTCGAGCTCGGAGCGGGTCACGTTGTCGATCGCAGCGCCCGACAGCACCGGGTGCGTACAGTACGCGACCACCTTGGTCGCGCCCTCGGCCTTGAGCGCCGCCGCCGCCGCGCACAGGGTGCCGGCGGTATCGACGATGTCGTCGACCAGCACGCAGATCTTGCCGCTCACGTCGCCGATGATGTTCATCACCGTGGCCACGTTGGCCTTCGGCCGGCGCTTGTCGATGATGGCCAGGTCCGCGTCGTCCAGGCGCTTGGCGATGGCCCGTGCCCGCACCACGCCGCCGACGTCGGGCGAGACCACGATCAGGTTGTCGGTACCGTGCGCGCGCCAGATGTCGGCCAGCAGCAGCGGCGAAGCGTAGACATTGTCGACCGGGATGTCGAAGAAACCCTGGATCTGGTCGGCGTGCAGGTCCACGGTCAGCAGCTGGTCGGCGCCCGCGGTCGAGATCATCTTGGCCGCGACCTTTGCCGTGATCGGCACGCGCGAGGAACGCATCCGCCGGTCCTGCCGCGCGTAGCCGAAGTACGGCACCACCGCGGTGACGCTGTCGACCGATGCGCGCTTGAGCGCGTCGATCAGCACCAGCAGCTCCATGAAGTGCTCGGCCGTCGGCGCGCTGGTCGGCTGCACGACGAACACGTCCTGGCGGCGCACGTTTTCCTCGATCTCGACCTGGACCTCGCCGTCGGAGAACGTCGAGACCAGCGCCTTGCCCGGCCGCACGCCGAGCTCGCGGCACACGGCCAGCGCCAGCGGCCGGTTCGCGTTGCCCGAGAAGATCAGCAGGTTGCCATCTTCGTTTTTCATGTCGTGCTCCGCTGCGCTCTGACCGTTGCGGTGGGTGGGGATGACGCTTGTGTGGCAGGGGCGGCAGGATTCGAACCTGCGAATGCCAGGATCAAAACCTGGTGCCTTGGGCCTCTTGGCGACGCCCCTGCGGATGAAGCCTGCTTTCAAGCGCCCCAAGCAGCGGCGAACGCGCCGCACCCTGCGCCGTCCATGCCCGCAGGCCGGCAGGCAGACGCGCCAGCGCGGCCTCGGCGGACGCCCGGTCCGGGAATTCGACGAAGCAGCCGCTACCCGTCCCGGTCAACCGCGGCGATCCCACCTGCGCCAGCGCGGCGAACACCG
>DATCYC010000031.1:0-14509 GCA_036570525.1 Luteimonas sp. | reverse complement strand
CGCAACATGGCGGTGTTCTTCGTGTTCGCGATGCTGCTGGGCGCGGCGCTGCAGCTGACCAATGCGTACGGGGACACCTTCCTGCACGACTTCGCCAACGTGCCGGCGTTCCAGGACGCGATCGCGGTGAAGTACCCGGCGATCATCATGTCGATCTCGCAGATCTCCGAAACGCTGTTCATCCTCACCATCCCGTTCTTCCTGCGCCGCTTCGGGATCAAGGCGGTGATGACGATGAGCATGCTGGCGTGGTTCCTGCGCTTCGGCCTGTTCGCCTACGGCGATCCCGGCGACCGGCTGTGGATGATCGTGCTGTCGTGCATCGTCTACGGCATGGCGTTCGACTTCTTCAACATCTCCGGCTCGCTGTTCGTCGAGCAGCAGAGCGACTCGCGCATCCGCGCCAGCGCGCAGGGGTTGTTCATGGTGATGACCAACGGCGTGGGCGCGGTGTTCGGCAGCCTGGCCTCGGGCTTCCTGATCGAACACTTCTTCACCGCCGCCGACGGCACCAAGGACTGGCACGGGATCTGGGTGACGTTCGCCCTGTACGCGCTGGCGATGGCGATCGTGTTCGTGCCGCTGTTCAAGCACAAGCACGATCCGGACGCGGTGCGCAGGGCGCAGCAGCGCGCCGAAGGCGAGCTGGTGCCGTGACGACGGCCGGAGCGGCGGCATGAGCCGGGTCGTCGTCGTCGGCTCGTTCAACGTCGACCACGTCTGGACCACGGCCATGCTGCCGCGGCCGGGCGAGACGCTCGGCGGCCGCTACGCCACCGGGCCCGGCGGCAAGGGTTTCAACCAGGCCGTGGCCTGCGCGCGCTCCGGCGCGCGCACGACGTTCATCTGCGCGCTCGGCGACGACCCGGGCGGCCAGCTGGCGCGTGCGCTGGCGGCCGACGACGGCATCGACCTGCGCGACCTGCACAGCACGGAACCGACCGGCACCGCCGGCATCTACGTCGACGCCGAGGGCCGCAACAGCATCGTGATCGGCGCCGGCGCCAACGCCGCGCTCTCGGCCGGCCACGTCGACGCGCAGCTCGAATCACCCACGGAAGCCATCGCCGCGGCGCTGCTGACGGCACGCGCGCGCGGCGCGATCGCCCTGCTCAATCCGGCGCCGGCCAACGCGCCGACCACCCGCGACCTGCTGGCGCTTGCCGACGTCACCACGCCCAACGAGACCGAGTTCGCGGGCCTGGTATCGCGCCACGTCGGCGAACGCCTCGACGGCGACGCGGTCGCCTCGCTCGACCAGCCGCACCTGCACGCGCTGTGCCGGGACCTCCTTCCCGCGGGCACGGTGGTCGTGACCCTCGGCGCCAGCGGCTGCTTCGTGTCGCACGCCGACGATGCACTGCGCGGCGACGACAGGGCCTTCTACCGGCTCGGTGCCGAGCAGGTCCGCGTCGTCGATTCCACCGGCGCGGGCGACGCCTTCAACGGTGCGATTGCGGCGGCGATGGCGGGCGCGCCCGATGCCGCGTTCGCCGGACACCTGCGATTCGCCTCGCGCTATGCCGCGCTGTCGACAGAGCGTGAAGGCGCGGCGCTGGCGATGCCGCGCCGCGAAGAAGTCGCTGCGCGCTTTGGCGGATAACGATTCCCTCACTTGCACGCCTGCAGAATCCGGTCTTCATCCACAGATTCCAAGGGGCAGGCATGTCCGGCAAGTTCGAGATCAGCAAGCGCGCCAACGGCGAATTCCAGTTCGATCTCAAGGCCGGCAACGGCCAGGTGATCCTGAGCAGCGAGGGGTATTCGGCCAAAGGCTCGTGCATCAACGGCATCGAATCGGTGCGCAAGAACAGCCAGGACGACGCCCGCTTCGAGCGCAAGACCGCCAGCAACGGCAAGTTCTTCTTCAACCTCACCGCGACCAACGGCCAGACGGTCGGCAGCAGCCAGATGTATGCCGACGAATCCGGCCGCGACAACGGCATCGCCTCGGTGAAGACCAACGCCCCGGGCGCGGCCGTGGACGACCAGGCCGCCTGATCCGGGCAGTCTCCGCAGGCCCTGGCGCGATCGGGCCTGCGCCCCGCGGGTAGAATGCGCCGATGCGCATCGGTCCCCACGCCATCACTCCCAAGGTGATCCTCGCCCCGATGGCGGGGGTCACGGACAAGCCGTTCCGGCTGCTGTGCAAGCGGCTCGGGGCCGGCCTTGCGATGTCGGAGATGACCACCAGCGACCCGCGCTTCTGGAATACCGAAAAGTCGCTGCGGCGCATGGACCACGTCGACGAGCCCGACCCGGTCGGGGTCCAGATCGCCGGCACGATCCCGCAGGTCATGGCCGACGCGGCGCGCCACAACGTCGACCACGGCGCGCAGATCATCGACATCAACATGGGATGCCCGGCGAAGAAGGTCTGCAACGCCTGGGCCGGCTCGGCACTGATGCGCGACGAGGCGCTGGTGGCGCGCATCTGCGAGGCCGTGGTGCGCGCGGTCGATGTGCCGGTGACGCTGAAGATCCGCACCGGCTGGGACGCCACGCACCGCAACGCGCCGGCGATCGCACGCATCGCGGAAGACGCCGGCATCGCCGCGCTCGCCGTGCACGGCCGCACCCGCGACCAGCAATACAAGGGCGTCGCCGAGTACGACACCATCGCGCAGGTCAAGTCGCTGCTGTCGATCCCGGTGATCGCCAACGGCGACATCGACTCGCCGCAGCGGGCTGCATTCGTGCTGCGGCATACCGGCGCCGACGCGGTGATGATCGGGCGCGCGGCGCAGGGGCGACCGTGGATCTTCGGCGGGATCGCGCACTACCTGGCCACCGGCGAACTGCTGCCGCCACCGTCGCTGGCGCAGGTCCGCGACATCCTGCTCGGCCACCTGCGCGCGCTGCACGATTTCTACGGCGAACCAGCCGGCGTGCGCATCGCGCGCAAGCACCTGGGCTGGTACGCGAAGGATCGCCCGGAAAACGGCCCGTTCCGCGCCGTGGTCAACCGCGCCGAGACCGCGGACGCGCAGCTGGCACTCACCCGCGACTACTTCGACGCCCTGATCGCCGGCGCCGCCCCGCCCCTCCCTGTCGCCGCCTGATCGCGGGAAAGCGCAAGCCACCGGTTTCCGGATAAAGTCGACACGGCCAACCGCAGGGAGCACAAGCACGTGGAACCGGATCACTCCGCACCGAAAGCCGGCAACCGCCGCCCGATCGCCGCGCGCGGCAATGTCCTGGTCCAGCGCTTCAGCGCGTGGCTGGCGCGCACCGGCGTCTCGCCGAACCTGATCTCGATGATGAGCATCGTCTTCGCCGCGCTCGGCGCCGCCGCGCTGCTCGAACTCGGCTCGCCCTGGGGCGCGTGGCTGTGCGCGATCGCGATCGTGCTGCGGCTGCTGTGCAACCTGTTCGACGGCCTGGTGGCGGTGGAGCACGCGCGCAAGACGCCGACCGGCGTGCTCTACAACGAAGTGCCCGACCGCGTCGCCGACAGCCTGTTCCTGGTCGCGCTGGGTTACGCCGCCGGCATGCCCTGGTGCGGCTGGCTGGCCGCGCTGCTCGCCGCCCTGACCGCCTACATCCGCACCCTCGGCGGCACGGTGCTGGGCTCGCAGGATTTCCGCGGGCCGATGGCCAAGCCGCACCGGATGTGGCTGATGGTCGCCGCCTGCGTGCTGGCGCCGCTGGAAACCCGCGTCTCCGGCACTGCATACGCGCTGCCGACGGCCGTCGTCGTCATCGCCGCCGGCTCCGCGCTGACCTGCTGGACGCGCCTGCATGCGATCGCGAACCGGCTGAGGGCCGCCGCGTGATCGAACGGGCCGCGGCGGCGGCGCTGGTCGGCACCACCCGCCTGCTGGTCGGCGCACGCGCGCAGTGGCGCGCCACGCCGCCGGCCGGGCAGTGCCTGTACTTCGCCAACCACAGCAGCCACCTGGACACGATGGCGATCTGGTCGGCGCTGTCGCCGGCGCAGCGTGCGCAAACCCGCCCGGTTGCCGCACGCGACTACTGGGACAAGCCCGGCCTGCGCGGCTACATCGCAAACAAGGTGCTGCATGCGGTGCTGATCGAACGCAGGCGCGAGGAGCGCGACGGCGACCCGCTGGAACCGGTGGTCGAGGCCCTGCAAGCAGGCGCGTCGCTGATCCTGTTCCCCGAAGGCACGCGCACCGCCGAGAGGTTGCCGCAGCGCTTCCGCGGCGGGCTGTTCCGCCTCGCCGAGGCCTTCCCGGATCTGCAGCTCGTCCCCGCCTACCTCGACACCCTGCATCGCAGCATGCCCAAGGGCGCGCACATCCCGCTGCCGCTGTACTGCACGGTGCGCTTCGGCGAGGCAATGCATCGCGTCGACGGCGAAGCGCGCGACGATTTCCTCGAGCGCGCGCGCGACGCGGTGGTGGCGCTGGCATGAATGCACAACAAAAACTCCTCTGGGTCTTCGGCGGCATCGTCGCCCTGCTGGCGCTGGCATCGCTCGTCGGCTGGGCGCTGCAGCGACTCAAGGGTCGCACCGAGGTGGTGGCCAACCTCAACTCGCGGGTACGCGCGTGGTGGGGCATGGTCGCGGTGCTGGCGGTGTGCTTCTGGCTCGGGCCGGTGGCGAACCTGGTGGTGTTCGCCTTCATCTCGTTCTTCGCGCTGCGCGAATTCATCACGCTCACCCCCACCCGGCCCGGCGACCACCTGCCGCTGGTGGTCGCGTTCTACGTGCTGATCCCGGTGCAGTACTGGCTGATCGGCGACGACTGGTATGGCCTGTTCTCGATCTTCATCCCGGTCTACGCATTCCTTGCGCTGCCGGCGCTGGCGGTGTTCGGCGGCGATACGGAGCAGTTCCTCGAGCGCACCACCAAGATCCAGTGGGGCGTGATGATCGCGATCTACTGCATCAGCCACGCGCCGGCGCTGCTGATCCTCGACTTGCGCGGCTACGAGGGCCAGGGTCCGCTGCTGCTGCTGTACCTGATGCTGGTTGTGCAGATCAGCGACGTGCTGCAGTACGTGTTCGGAAAACTGTTCGGCAAGCGCAAGCTGGCGCCGACGGTGAGTCCGTCGAAGACGGTCGAGGGCCTGGTCGGTGGCGGCCTGGCGGCGGTGGGCATCGGCACCGCGCTGTGGTGGATCACCCCGTTCACGCCGCTGCAGTCGGCGCTGATGTCGGCGCTGATCGTGGTCTGCGGCGCGCTCGGCGGGCTGGCACTGTCGGCGGTCAAGCGCAGCCTCGGCGCCAAGGACTGGGGCCACATGATCGAGGGCCACGGCGGGATGATGGACCGGATGGATTCGGTAACCTTTGCCGCGCCGATCTTCTTCCACGTCACCCGCTATTTTTTCTCGTAGGTCATCGCCCGCGACAAGTCCGCAGGATGGGTGGAGCCGAAGGCGATACCCATCGGCAGGTCGGAACGCGGGCGATGGGTATCGCTTCGCTCCACCCATCCTACGTTGGCTTCTCGGGGTGATCCTCCCGACAACAGGCCTGTGGGAGCGGCCATGGCCGCGATGGCTTTCCGGGAGGAGCATCGCGGCCATTGCCGCTCCCACAAGAGCACTTGCGGATCAGGGCTCGTTCCAGATGCGGTGCCAGGTTGCTTGCCACACCGGACCGAAGTCGCGCTGCAGGTCAAGCTGTCGCGGCGGCGAAACCGCCTGCCAGCCGTCGCCTTCGCGCCGCGCCACGGCGTAGCTGAAGAAGTAGTCCGGTTCGCTCCCCATGCGCAAGTCGCTGAGCACCAGTTCGCCGTCGGCCACCTGCGCGCGCATGAAGCCGTGGTTGAACCAGGCCAGCCTGCGCGCGGCGGGGATGTCTTGCGCTTCGGCCAGCGCCTGCGTGTTCGAGCGATGGCCCTGGAACACCATCGGCCCTTCGTCTGCAGCCAGCGAGCGGAAGCCTTCCACGTAGCCATCCGGCGTCATCGCCACCACCCGCCACAGCAGGGTGTTGAGCGGCGTCGGCACCGAGAACCGCGGCGCGTCGGCCAGCCCCATGGCAGCCAGTGCCCGGTCGGCCTCGCGCTCGACCATGGCCTTGGCCGCCAGCGACCAGCCCAGGTAGGCCGTGCTCAACGCAAGCCCCGCCACCAGCGTACGCTGCGCGGCGACCCGTTCGCGCAGGAAGAACGCGGCAACGCAGGCCAGCAGCAGCCAGACCGTGTACAGCGGGTCGATGATGAACACGCTCGACCACATCACCGGTCGCAGCGGCAGCGGCCACAGCAGCTGGGTACCGTAGACGGTGAGGGCGTCGAGCAGCGGATGGGTCAGCAGCACCGCCTGGATCGCCCAGAACCAGCGCCTCGGCGACTCCGCCACGCGACCGCCGCGACGGCGGAAGAATGCCCAGACCAGCCAGCCCGCGAGCGGCAGCACGAACAGCGAATGGCTGGCGCCGCGATGCAGGGTCATCAGCGCGACCGGGTCGTCGGTCAGCAGCGCGATCGGCAGCGAGTCGAGGTCGGGCAGCGTGCCCAGCGCGGCGCCGGCGAGCAGGGCCGCGCGGCGGTGGCCGGGCGGCGCGATGGCGGCGGCAAGCGCCCCGCCGAGGAGGATCTGGGTCAGGGAATCCATCGCGCGGATGCTAGCAGCGCCCATGGCCGCGCCCTGCTTAACCCACACTCAATCCCCCGCGCGGCACAATGCGCGGGCCGGTGCGGCGGTGTATCATTCGCACCCATCTTTCCATCCGAATCAAGGGATATAAGCCCGATGTCCAGCACCCTCTTCACCTCCGAGTCGGTCTCCGAAGGCCATCCGGACAAGATCGCCGACCAGATCTCCGACGCCGTGCTGGACGCGATCCTGGCCCAGGACAAGCGCGCCCGCGTCGCCTGCGAAACCATGGTCAAGACCGGCGTGGCGATCGTCGCCGGCGAGATCACCACCAGCGCCTGGATCGACCTGGAGGCGCTGACCCGCAAGGTGATCCTGGACATCGGCTACGACTCGTCCGACGTCGGCTTCGACGGCGCCACCTGCGGCGTGCTCAACCTGATCGGCAAGCAATCCCCCGACATCAACCAGGGCGTCGACCGCAAGAAGGCCGAACAGCAGGGCGCCGGCGACCAGGGCCTGATGTTCGGCTACGCCACCAACGAGACGAGCAGCTACATGCCCGCCGCGATCCATCTCTCGCATCGCCTGGTCGAGCAGCAGGCCAAGGTGCGCAAGAAGAAGAACTCGCCGCTGCCGTGGCTGCGCCCGGACGCGAAGTCGCAGGTCACCCTGCGCTACGAAAACGGCAAGGCGGTCGCGATCGACGCTGTGGTGCTGTCCACCCAGCACGACCCGGGCGTGAAGCAGAAGGACCTGGTCGAGGCGGTGCGCGAGCACGTGCTCAAGCCGGTGCTGCCGGCCAAGTGGCTGCACAAGGGCACCAAGTTCCACATCAACCCGACCGGCAAGTTCGTGATCGGCGGCCCGGTGGGCGACTGCGGCCTGACCGGGCGCAAGATCATCGTCGACACCTACGGCGGCTGGGCCCGCCACGGCGGCGGCGCGTTCTCCGGCAAGGACCCGTCCAAGGTCGACCGCTCGGCCGCCTACGCCGCGCGCTACGTCGCCAAGAACGTGGTCGCCGCGGGCCTGGCCGACCGCTGCGAGGTGCAGGTCAGCTACGCCATCGGCGTCGCCGAGCCGACCAGCATCGCGGTCACCACCTTCGGCACCGGCAAGGTCGGCGACGACGTGATCGAGAAGCTGATCCGCAAGCACTTCGACCTGCGCCCCTTCGGCATCCTGCAGATGCTCGACCTGGTGCACCCGGTCTACCAGCGCACCGCCAGCTACGGCCACTTCGGCCGCAAGCCCGAGCAGGTCAGCTACACCGACGGCGCCGGCAAGCAGCAGTCCGCCACCGCGTTCTCGTGGGAGCAGACCGACAGGGCCGAAGAACTGCGCAAGGCCGCGAAGCTGTAGGAGCGGCGGAAGCCGCGATGCCTTTCCTTCTCCCCGCCCCGCGGGGAGGAGTGCCGAAGGCGAATGCGTTGCGGGCCGCGCGAGCGGCCCGCTTCATTTCCCGCCGCCCCGTAGCGGCAGCAGGCGTTCCGGATCCAGTTCCGGCGCAACCCGCACCAGTGCGTCCCGCCCCCGCTGCGCGCGCGTACGCCAGCCTGGCCCACGCGCCACCAGGTCGCTCCAGGCTTCATCGACCTGCCAGCGCGCCTGTTCGCCGAGCACCGACAGCAGCGCCGCCGCCTGTTGCACGTCCTTGTTCGACTTCGCGATCCGCGACGCCGGTCGCTCGCCGGCGACGATCAGCTTGTGCAGTGCGTAGCGCGCGGGGTGCGGCACGTTGACCAGCACCGAACCGGCCGCGCTCAATACCGCCGCCTGTTGCACGTCCTGCAGCAGGTATTCCATGAATTTCAGCGGCTGCAGCTTGATGCCCAGCTGCCGATGGCGGAACGGCTCGCTGCCGCCGCGATGCAGCGGCGTCAGGAAATCGATGCGGAACTCGGGATCGCGCGGATCGAGATACGTGGCGCCGGTGGTGCCATCCTGGTGCTCGATCGGCAGCAGTCCCATCTGCAACGACTCGATCGCCGCATGCGTGTCGATCTCGATGTCGGCCGGCAGTGCGATCGTCAGGGCCTTGCCGGCATGGGCGAAGTCCACGTCCTGCGTGCGCAGCGCCTCCGCCCAGCGCACGCCCAGCATGTTGCCGAACGACAGGAACGCATGCGTGCCGACCAGCACGCCGCCGGCGCGGAAGAAGCCGTAGTCCGACAGCCGCTGCACGATGCGGAAATGCCGGCCCAGGACCGGCGTATTCCCCAGCGCCTCGGCCGCGCGCGCAAGCAGCTCCAACGCCGGCCTCGCGCCACCGGAGGCATGCGTCTTGATCAACGCCAGCACGCGCGGATTCTCCGGCCCGACGTAAAGCTGCCGCTTCCTTCCCGACACCTCCGTGTACTGGAAGTACCAGTACGTCTTGCCCTTCACCTGCTTGCGCGCGAACGTGCCGGCGAGATTGGCCACCGAGCGGGTGAGCTCGGCGCCGTGCACGGCGTCCAGCAGCTGCGCATAGGCGGTCTGCGCGGAGGCGGACAAAGGCTGGTAACGGGCCATGTGGATTCCCGGCGTACGACGTCCATCGAGCCTACTCCTTGAGTTATACGCAATCAATATGCAATTGCGTATAACTATTGGCGCCGTCCATCCGCTACCATCGCCGGACACCGGGGATGGATGCGAATGCACGGCCTGCTTTTCACCAGCGACTTCCTGCGCGAAGGCATCCGCCACACACGTGGCTGGATGGATGCCGAAACCGAGTTCCTTGCATTCCGTGAAGCCATCGGCCGACTGGTTGCCGAGCTGGGCGATGACGTCAGTTTCAACGAGGCGCAAACCGAGGACGAGGTGATCGTCCCGGTCCTGGCGGCACTGGGCTGGACCGACTTCATCCGCCAGGCCACCACCAGCCAGTCCGGGCGCCAGGACGTGCCGGACTTCCTGCTGTTCGCCTCCACCGAGGCCAAGCGCGCCGCCCGCAGCGAGCGCAACGACAGCCGCCGTTATCGCCACGGCCATGTCGTGGTCGAAGCCAAGCGCTGGGGTCGTCCGCTCGACCGCGGCGACAGCAGCAATCCGCTCGACACCGGCACCCCGTCCAGCCAGATGCTGCGCTACCTCAGCCGCGCCGCCGTGGTGTCCGACGAGACGGTGCAATGGGGCATCCTGACCAACGGCCGCCAGTGGCGGCTGTACTGGCAGGGCGCGCGTTCGCGTTCGGAAGAATTCCTGCAGTTCGACCTGGCCGAACTGGGCGGCGTCGCCGGCGTCAACGCCGACCTGTTTGCAAGCGGCGATGCCGAGCAGGTCCACTACCTGCGCGCGTTCTTCCTGTTGTTCCGCCGCCCTGCTTTCCTGCCGCAGCCGGGCGACCCGGACGGCCGCAGTTTCCACGCCATTGCGCTGGCCGAAGGCCGCAACTGGGAAAGCAAGGTCTCCCACGACCTGGGCGAACGCGTGTTCGACGAGTTGTTCCCCCGGCTCGCTGCCGCCATCGCCCGCAACGACACGCAGACCGCGCGGCCGTTGAGCCGGCAGGCACTGGACGACATCCACCACGCCGCGCTGATCGTGCTGTATCGCCTGCTGTTCGTCCTCTATGCCGAAGACCGTGCCCTGCTGCCAGTCAACGACAGCCGCTACGATGACTATTCGCTGCGCTGGCTGCGCGACGACATCGCCCGGCGCAGCGACGGCGGCGACGTGTTCAGCACCACTGCCACGCGCATCTGGCAGCACCTGCGCAGCCTGTTCCGCGCCATCGACCAGGGCGACGACTCTATCGGCCTGCCGCCCTACAACGGCGGCCTGTTCCACGAGGCGCCCGACGACCTGCTGGCGCGCATCGAACTGCGCGACGTCGAACTCGCCCCGCTGATCGACGGTCTCTCGCGCCGTCCCGACCTCTCCGGCCGCGGCTTCATCAACTACCGCGATCTGGCCGTGCAGCACCTGGGCTCGATCTACGAGCGACTGCTGGAGCAGAAGCTCGTCGAGGTCGACGACGGCGAGCTGCTGGTACGCCCGTCCACCTTTGCGCGCAAGAACAGCGGCAGCTACTACACCCACGACGACCTGGTGAAGCTGATCCTCAGGGAAACCCTGGACCCGCTGCAGGGCGAGCGCCTGGCCGCGTTCGACGCCCGGCTGGGCGAGTTGCGCAAGCGACGCAGCCAGATCCCCGGCGAACAGCTGCCCTCGCGCCTGGCCGAAGCCGATCCTGCGCAAGCCCTGCTGGCACTGCGCATCTGCGACCCGGCGATGGGCAGCGGCCACTTCCTGGTCAGCCTGGTCGACGAGCTGGCCGATCGCGTGCTGGAACAACTCGCCCACGCCGAAGCCGAAGCCATTGCCGCCGGCATCGCCCACTACCGCTCGCCGGTCTCGCGCGAGATCGAGCACCTGCGCGAACGCATCCTCGCCCGCGCCCAGGACGCGCGCTGGAGCGTCGACCCGGCCCTGCTCGACGACCGCCACCTGGTCCGGCGCATGATCCTCAAGCGCGTCGTCTACGGCGTCGACAAGAACCCGATGGCGGTGGAGCTGGCCAAGCTGGCGCTATGGCTGCATACCTTCACCGTCGGCGCGCCGCTGTCGTTCCTCGACCACCACCTGCGCTGCGGCGACTCGCTCTACGGCGAGCGGCTGGACACCGTGCGCACCGACCTCAACCGCCTGGGCGGGCTGTTCAACGACAGCCACACGACCGGACTGCTGCTGGCCGCCGAGACCATGGCCGAGTTGAACGCCATCAACGATATCGACCTGGGCGAAGTCGAGCGCTCGCGCACGCTGATGGACGAGGCCGAAGCCACCCTGGATGGCCTGCGCCGGGTGCTCGACCTGTGGCAGGCGCTGCGCTGGATCGCGCCGCTTGACGCGCCAACAAGGCAGCGCACCGACAAGCACGACGCTGCCAGCGAGTTGCTGTCCGGCCGCTACCGGCTGACCCTGATGGAACTGCTGCACGGCGACGGCCGCGTGCAGTCCAATGACCCGGCTGTCGACGCGCGCGTCAACGCGCTGCTCGACGAATGCCGCGCGCTGGCCGCGCGCGAGCGCTTCCTGCATTGGGAACTGGCCTTTCCCGGCCGCTGGAAGCAGGACCGGCCCGGCGGGTTCGATGCCATCATCGGCAACCCGCCCTGGGACCGGATCAAGCTGCAGGAAGTCGAATGGTTCGCCGAACGCCGCCCGGAGATCGCACGCCAGGCCCGCGCCGCCGACCGCAAACGCCTGATTGCCGCACTCAAACGCGATGACGACCCGCTGGCAGACGAGTACGCGCTGGCCGCACAGGCCGCGGAGGACGCCGCGCGCGTGGCCCGCGGCTGCGGCGAATACCCGCTGCTGTCGACCGGCGACATCAACATCTACAGCCTGTTCGTCGAACGCGCCTCGCACCTGGCGCGGGCCGATGGCATCGTCGGCCTGCTGACGCCGTCGGGGATCGCCGCCGACAAGGGGGCGGCGCCGTTCTTCCGCAGCATTGCCACCACGGGGCGGCTCGGTGCCTTGTTCGACTTCGAGAACAAGAAAGTCTTCTTCCCCGACATCCACGCCAGCTTCAAGTTCTGCGCGCTGGTGTTCGGCGGTCCGTCGCGGCGCTTCAAGTCCGCGCGCTGCGCGTTCTTCCTGCACGCGGTGGCCGAGCTGGCACCACCAGTGCTGCCCGAGGATGCAGGGGCCAGCGACCGCCTGCGCGCCACCCGAGTGATCGAACTGGGCGCGGACGACTTCGCCGCGGTCAACCCCAACACCGGCACCGCGCCGATCTTCCGCAACGCGCTCGACGCGCAGCTGACCACCCGGATCTATCGGCAGAATCCCATCCTGGTTAGGCATGCAGTAGTCGACCGACCGACCGACCGACCGACCGACCGACCGACGCAACGTTCGTGCCAAACATCTTCCACGCGAAGAGCGGCTATACCCGGTGCGCTATTGCACCATGTTCCACATGACCAACGACTCCGGTCTGTTCCGCACCCGGGCCGAGCTGGAGGGCGACGGCTGGTACCCGGTGGCCAGCGGCCGTTGGAGGAAGGGCGAAGGGGAGATGCTGCCGCTTTACGTCGGCCGCATGATCCAGCATTACGATCACCGCGCGGCCAATGTCACCGTCAACGAAGACAACCTGCACAACGCCGCACTGAGCGGCGCGGTCAGCGATGAGCAAAAACGCGATCCCGACTTCGTTCCGACGCCGCAGTATTGGGTTCCGTCGGGCACCGAACAATTGTCCGACTACTCAGGCTGGGCGATTGGCTTCCGCGACATCGCGCGCGCGACAGATGCGAGAACCTTTATTGCTGCGATCACACCCCATTGCGCTGCCGGCAACAAGCTGCCCTTCCTGTTTCCGAACGACGGATTGCCAGAGTATGTGGCTACTGCGCCATTGCTCTTGGCTAACGCAAACTCGCTTGCTTTCGACTTCGTAACTCGT
Organism: Luteimonas sp.; assembly: GCA_036570525.1. GTDB lineage: Bacteria > Pseudomonadota > Gammaproteobacteria > Xanthomonadales > Xanthomonadaceae > Luteimonas. Next base: position 1,581 of record DATCYC010000031.1, on the reverse strand, counting down.
CAGAAAGTGCAGAGCACCAGCATGAACTGGTTCATAGTCGAACAACTCCCCCTGATCGCCCCCGAGCGCTACGCCGACCCGCTCGGCACCACCACCGTCGGCGACTTCGTCCGCGAGCAGGTCCTGCGCCTGAGCTACACCGCCCACGACCTGGCCGGCTTCGCCCGCGACCTCGGCTACGACGGCGAACCCTTCGTCTGGGACCCCGAAGACCGCCGCCACCGCATCGCCCGCCTCGACGCGCTGTACTTCAACCTGTACGGCCTGGACCGCGACGAGGCCGCCTACGTACTCGACACCTTCCCCATCGTCCGCGACGCCGACGAGCGTGCCTTCGGCCGCTACCGCACCCGCGACCTGGTGCTGGGCTACATGGCCGCCCTCGCCGCCGGCGACACCGAATCCGTGCTGGCCCTGTGAGGCCATGAATCCGCACCATGACCATCCTTCGTTGCTCGCAAAAACTCCTCAAGCGCCTGCGCCAGCCGGCCACGCCGCCGGGGCCCGTCCCGGGCAGCAACCCGCTGGGCGAATGGTGCGCCGACATCGACTTCATCGACCGCCAGCCGTTCGCGCTGCTGATGAACGCAGCCACCGGCACGGTGCTGGTTCTTCCGGCGCGCGCCGCCGACCTCAAGCGACTGCATGCGATGGCCGCCGAACAGCTGGGCGGGCTGCTGCAGGCGTGCGGCATCGGCGGGGCGCTGGCCGAGGCCGAGCTGGACGCGCTGCGCGAGCCATTCGCCTTCGCACGCAATGGCAACCGCAGCCTCGTGGCCTCCATGAACCAGCGCAGGCATGAAGCGTGGACACAGTTCGCCTACAACCGCCTGACCGCCTTCGATGTCGCGCTACGGATGCTGGAAACACCGTTCTCGCGCAAGGACCTCGGCCGCGGCTTCCACTTCGCCGCCAACCTGCTGCAGGCGCGCCTGCTGCCTGCCACCAAGATCGTTGCCAGCGGTAGCGCCCGCGGCCTGCATTGACCGCTTCGGCAGGCTCATTCAGCCCTTCAAGGCGTAAAAGGCGATAAAATCCCGCTCCCGCCGAGGGGCGCTGCGACCGTGGAACCAGCACGGCCAGGCTCGGTGGATCCCCATGCGACAACGGCGCCCGGTTGCCCTCCCCCACGAGCGGGAGAACGGCAGATAACCGGAGCTTTCAGATGAACGCACAAGTCAAGACCTTCTCGCAGGACGGCGACTACAAGATCGCCGACATCTCCCTGGCCGACTGGGGCCGCAAGGAGATCGACATCGCCGAGCACGAGATGCCGGGCCTGATGTCGATCCGCCGCAAGTACGCCGCCGACGCGCCGCTCAAGGACGTGCGGGTGACCGGCTCGCTGCACATGACCATCCAGACCGCGGTGCTGATCGAGACGCTCAAGGACATCGGCGCCGACGTGCGCTGGGCCTCGTGCAACATCTTCTCGACCCAGGACCACGCCGCCGCCGCGATCGCCGCGACCGGCACGCCGGTGTTCGCCTGGAAGGGCGAGACGCTGGAGGAATACTGGGACTGCACGCTCGCCGCGCTGTCCTTCCCCGACGGCAAGGGCGGCTTCCTCGGCCCGCAGCT
>DATCYC010000030.1:0-5647 GCA_036570525.1 Luteimonas sp. | reverse complement strand
GTCGCCCGCCCGGTCGCGCCCACCGCGCCGACCACCTGGCCCTGCGTCACCCGGTCGCCCGCCTTCACGTCCATCCGCGACAGGTGCAGGAAGTTCGAGCCCACGCCGTGGCCGTGGTCGAGCAGGATCGTGCCGCCGGTGAGATAAAGATCATCGGCGAACGTCACCACGCCCGCGGCCGGCGCCTTGACCGGCGTGCCGGTCGGAACCGCGATGTCCATGCCCGAGTGCCCCGCGCCAGGCTGGCCGTTGTACACGCGCCCGCTGCCGAAGCGGCCGCTGATGCGGCCCTTCACCGGCCAGATGAAAGGCGCGGCGAAATCGGCACGGTCGTCGTCGCGGGTGCGCGCGGCGCTTACCTGCGCCTGCTCGCGGCGGATGCGCTCGGCGATCGCCGGCGGCGGGTTCACGGTCTTCGGCGGCACGCCGTCGACGCGCTCCAGCGGCCAGTCGCGCGCGGTCACCGCGATGCTTTCCGCGGTGCGCGTGCCGTCGGGGCGCAGCACCTCGAGCCGCAGCGGGCCCTGCTCCCGGCGGTCGACGCCGAACACCACCGTGCCGTAAGGCGTCGGGCGCAGCGTGCGGCCCGCGTATTCGACCACGCTGTTCGCGGGCACCTTGCCGAACACCAGCGCGCCCTGCGACACGCTGGCGGGGAACACGATGCGGCTGTCGTGTGCACTCGCCGCCGGCGTGGGCGCGGTCTGTGCGAAGGCGGGCAGGGCAAGCAACAGGCCAACCAACGCGATCATTCCCGCGAAAACGCGAACCCGGCGCTTTCGCGGGAATGACGGCAGGACCTGCAAGTTGCTCAACGGTCGAACTCCAGCCGCTGCCCCTGCGGTTCGCCAATGATGCGCTCGCCGTCCCACACCAGCTGGCCGTTGACCCAGGTCGAAGCGATGCGCGAATGGAATGTGGTGCCCTCGAACGGCGACCACGCGCACTTCGACAGCACGTCCTCGCGGCGCACGGTGAACGGTGTGTCGTCGACGAGCGCCAGGTCCGCCCAGTAGCCCTCGCGCAGGAAGCCGCGCTCCTTCACGTCGAACAGCTGCGCCGGCGCGTGCGCGACCTTCTGCACCAGCTGCGTGTTGCTCAGCCGGCCCTCGCGCACCAGCTCCAGCGCGGCCACCAGCACGTACTGCACCAGCGGCAGGCCGCTGGGCGCGCGCACGTAGGGGTTGTGCTTTTCCTCCCAGGTGTGCGGCGCGTGGTCGGTGGCGAGCACGTCGATCACGTCCGATGCCAGCGCCTGGATCAGCGCCTCCCGGTCGCTGGCGTCCTTGATCGCGGGATTGCACTTGATCAGATGGCCCAGGCGCTCGTAGTCGCCACGGTCGAAGCGCAGGAAGTGGATGCAGGTCTCGGCGGTGATGCGCTTGCGCACGCCGTTCTCGTCGATGAGCGGCCCCGGCGTGAACAGCGCCAGCTCGTCGGCGGTGGAGATGTGCAGCACGTGCAGGCGCGTGCCGTGGGTGCGCGCCAGTTCCAGCGCCAGCTTCGTCGACTTGATGCAGGCCTCGCGCGAGCGGATGTCGGGATGGCAGGCGGCGGGAATGTCGTCGCCGTATTCGGCGCGATACCTTGCCAGCGTCGCCTCGATCATCGGCGTGTCTTCGCAGTGGGTGATGATCGGCGTCGGCGCCTCGCGGAAGATGCCCGCGAGCGTCTCGGGGTTGTCGACCAGCATGTTGCCGGTGGAGGCGCCCATGAACACCTTGATGCCCGGCGCGGCCAGCGGGTCGAGCGTGCGGATCGCCTCCAGGTTGTCGTTGCTCGCGCCCATGTAGAAGCCGTAATTGGCGCGGGCGCGGCCGGCGGCGAGCCGGTACTTGTGCTCCAGCGCATCGGCCGACAGCGTCGGCGGGCTGGTGTTGGGCATGTCCATGAAGCTGGTCACGCCGCCGGCGGCCGCGGCGGTGGACTCGGTGGCCATGTCGGCCTTGTATTCCATGCCCGGTTCGCGCAGGTGCACCTGGTCGTCGATCATCCCCGGCAGCAGCCGGCGGCCGTTGGCGTCGACCACGGTTTCGCCCTCGTGCGCCGACAGCCCGCTGCCGATGGCGTCGATGCGGCCGCGCGAAATGCGCAGGTCGGCATCGAATTCACGCCCCTCGTTGACCAGGCGGGCGTTGACGATCAGCGTGTCGGACATGAATGGATCCTAATGTTTGGATGCGGGAGGGACCGGGTCGTGTCCGCCCGGATTCAGTGGATGGCAGCGGCCGATGCGCCGCAGCGCCAGCCAGCCGCCGCGCAGCGCGCCGTGGCTGGCGATCGCCTGCATGGCGTATTCCGAGCAGGTTGGCACGAAACGGCAGCGTGGCCCGAGCAGGGGGCTCAGCCAGCGTTTGTAGCCGCGCAGGAGGGCGATGAGGAGACGATCGATCACGTCGGGTCGTGCAGGAGTGCGCGAAAAGGACCCGCGCGGTTGCCGCTGTAGTCAGGGCAGGGTATAACAGCGCGCTTTCCCATCCAAGGGAATCACACTCCCCGGCAAGCGGGGATCAGGAAGGACTGCAACACAGTGGCTGTCAAGAAAACAGTGAAGAAGGCCGCCAAGGCGGCCAAGAAGCCCGCCGCCAGGAAGCCCGCCGCGAAATCCGCCGCCAGCAAGTCCAGCGTCAGGCCGGCCGCCGGCAAGAAGGTTGCCGCAAAGAAGGCCGCGCCCGCCAAGGCCGCGGTGAAGAAGGCCGCTCCGAAGAAGGCTGCCCCGAAGAAGGCTGCCCCGAAGAAGGCCGCTCCGAAGAAGGCCGCTCCGAAGAAGGCGCCAGTGACGAAGAAGAAGGCCGTCGCCAGGCCCGCCGGCAAGGCGGCGAAGCCCGCGCCGGCCAAGGCCGCCGCGAAGAAGGCGCCCGCCACGAAGACTGCGAAGAAGGCCGCCAAGCCGATCGCCAAGACCGCGTCGGTCGCGAAGAAGGTCGCCAAGGCGCCCGCCCCGCGCAAGCAGGCTGCTGCCGCGAAGCCGGCCAAGGCACCTGCGGCTCCGAAGCGGAAGCAGGAGGCCGCCAAACCGGTGGTCGCCAAGCGGTCGCCTTTCGCGCCGCGTCCGGTGGGCAAGGTTGCCGTCGCCGTCGTGTCCAAGGCGCCGACGCCGGCGCCGAAGACCAAGTACAAGGTCGTGCCGCACAAGATCGACGATGCGACCGGTCGCCCGATCCTGCCGAATGACTACAAGCCCGGTGCGGGCGAGGAGTACATGAGCGCACTTCAGCTCGAGTACTTCCGCCAGCGCCTGCTGCAGTGGCGCGCGGACCTGGTCGAGGAGTCCAAGCAGACCATCGAGAACCTCAAGGACGAAGTGCGCGACGTTGGCGACGAGGCCGAACGCGCCACCCGCGAAACCGAGAACTCGCTGGAACTGCGCACCCGCGACCGCTACCGCAAGCTGATCGGCAAGATCGACAGCACGCTCAAGCGCGTGGATTCCGGCGAGTACGGCTTCAGCGTGGATTCTGGCGAGGAGATCGGCCTCGACCGCCTGGAAGCCCGCCTCACAGCCGAGCGCACCATCGACGAGCAGGAGCGCTGGGAGCACCTGCAGAAGCAGATCGGCGACTGATCGGTTCGCGGTCGCGTTTCACGAAACAAGCCCGGCTTCGGCCGGGTTTTTCGTGTGCCACCCACCGTGCGCGCCACGAATCCGGGCCGTGGGCGTTGCCGGAGCACGGAGTGGACTGTCGATGCGGATGGCAAGCGGGTGCCTGGGGGCGCATCCTGTCCGCCCGGGGCGCAAGGGGACGGCAATGGAACGGGATCCGGACAGGCGTGCGTATGCCTTCGCGGTCGGCGGTGGCACCCTGCTGTGGCTGGCGGCGATGGCGGCCAGCGGCAAGCGCGAGGCCTGGGATTCCGGCCTTTACTGGATCGGCGCCTACCCGCTGGCGATCCTGCTCGCCGCCTGGCTCGGCTACGAATTTCCCCGCAGGGCGTGGCGCTGGGGCCTGGCGATCATGCTGGCCCAGGCGGCGACGCTGGCCGTGACCTCGCTCGATTTCAGCATGCTGCCGTTCGGCCTGATCGTGTTTTCGTTCCTCGCCCTGCCGCTGATCGGTGCGGCGATGCTGGCCGCGTGGCTGACCCGCCGCAGCGAGGAGTGATGCCTCGCAGGTCGGGGCTACGCCCCCGACACCGACACGCGCGTGCATCGGGGGCGTAGCCCCGACCCACGGCAAACGCGTTATTGCAGCTCGCGCAGGTCCAGGCGCCGCAACTTTGGCGCGCGCCAGCTGGTGACACCGACCACGCCCAGGGTGACGCAGCCGCCCAGCACCACCGCCGGCACCAGGCCCAGCAGGCGCGCCATCGAGCCCGCGTAGAACGCGCCCAGTTCGTTCGACGAACCGATGAACAGCCCATTGATCGACGACACCCGCCCGCGCATCGCGTCTGGCGTGGCCAGCTGCAGGATGGTCGTGCGCAGCACCACCGACACGCCATCGCACACGCCCGACAGCATCAGCAGGAATGCGGACAGCCAGAACTGCGTCGACAGGCCGAAGCCGATGATGCACAGGCCGAACCCCGCCACGGCGCAAAGCAGAACGCGTCCGGCATGGCGTCCCACCGGATGGCGAGACAGCCACACGCCCATCGCCACCGCGCCCAGCGCCGGCGCGCCGCGCAGGATGCCCAGGCCCTCCGGGCCGTAGTGCAGGATTTCCTTGATGAAGGCCGGCGCCAGCGAGATCGCGCCGCCGAACAGCACCGCGAACATGTCCAGCGCCAGCGCGCCAAGCAGGATCTGGTGCCCGAGCACGAAGCGCGCGCCCTCGGCGATGCTGGCGAAGATCGGCGCCCGCTGCAGCTGCCGCGGTGGCTCGGTCACGCGCAGCCAGGCGACCGCCATCGAAGCGGCGATCGCGAACACCGCGGCTGTCAGGTACGCCACGTGCTTGCCCGCGCTGCCGACCAGGACGCCGCCGATCGCCGGACCGACCACCAGCCCGGCCTGGAACACGATGCTGCCGAGACTGGCGCCGTTCGCGAACTGTTCGCGCGGCAGCACGCGCGCGAACAGCGCGTTGTACACCGGCCCGAGAAAGGCGCGCACCATGCCCGTCACCGCGACGGAGGCGTAGATCAGGCCCACCCCGCGGCCGTCGCCCAGCCAGCCGACGGTGATCGCCGCGAGCAGCAGCGGCGTTGTCGCCAGCCCCAGGCACGCGACCATGCCGAGCTTGCGCCGCGGCAGCTGGTCGACCAGGTAGCCGGCGAAAGGCGCGACGCAGAAGTACGGCAGCACCTCGGCCAGGCCGATCAGGCCGAGCATCCACGGGTTGCGGGTCAGCTCGTAGACGTGCCAGCCCACCGTCACCGCCACCATCTGGTACGACAGGATCGAACACAGGCGGTACGCCATCAGCGCGCGGAATCCGCCGTTGCGCAGCGGCGATGGCGGGTCCTGGTCCACCGGAGGCGACCAGCTGGCGTTCACGCAGAGCGCTGGGCCGTGTCGCGGATGAAGGCCAGCAGCGCTGCCAGCCCGTTGCTGCGGGTCGGTGACAGATGCTTCGCCAGCCCGATGTCGGCGATGTAGTCGGCCGGCGTGGCGAGGATTTCCTGCGCGCTGCGTCCCGAGTACACGCGCAGCGCGAGGTAGACCAGGCCCGAAACGATGGCCGAGTCACTGACCGCCGCGAAG
>DATCYC010000029.1:0-3606 GCA_036570525.1 Luteimonas sp. | reverse complement strand
CCGATCTTGTAGGCCAGCGCCTGCCCCGGCGTGCCGATGTAGCGGTCGATCTCGTTGACCACGTCCTGGCGGGTCTTGGGCGAGTTGTCCATGAAGTACTCGATCGCCCGCTCGCGGCTCCAGCCCTGGCTGTGCATGCCGGTGTCGACCACCAGCCGCACCGCGCGCCACATGTCGTAGGCCAGCTGGCCCATGCGGTCGTAGGGATCGTCGTACAGGCCCATGTCGTAGCCCAGGCGCTCGGCGTACAGGCCCCAGCCCTCGCCGTAGGCGACGAAATAGGCCGTGCGGCGGAACATCGGCGCGTCCGGCATCTCCAGCGCGCGGGCGAACTGGAAATGATGGCCCGGCACCGCCTCGTGCAGGCTCAGCGGGATCATCTCCCAGGTCGGCCGGGTCTCGGGCTTGTACAGGTTGACGTAGTAGTAGCCGGGCCGTGAGCCGTCGGCGGCGCCGGGCATGTAATAGGCAGTGGTGGTGTCCGGGGCAACGTTGTCGGGGATCGCTCGCACGCCGTACGGCAGCCGCGGGATCGTGTGGAAGACCTTCACCAGCTCCGGATCGATGCGCTTGGCGACCGCGCGGTAGCGCTCGAGCAGGGCCTCGGGCGTCTTCTCGAAGAACTTCGGGTCGGTGCGCAGGTAGGTGAAGAACTCGGCCAGCGTGCCCTCGAAGCCGGTCTGCGCCTTGAGCTTCTCCATCTCGGCGCGGATTCGCGCGACTTCCTCCAGGCCGATGTCGTGGATCTGCGCCGGCGTGAGGTCGGTGGTCGTGTAGTAGCCGGCCAGGTAGGTGTAGTAGTCCGCCCCGTCCGGCAGGTCGGTGATCGCGATGCCGGCACGCGCCTGCGGCAGGTACTCGTCGCTGAAGTACGCCTGCAGCTTGCGGTACGCGGGCACGATCTTCTCGCTGATCGTGCGCTGCGCGTCCGCGGCCAGCGCCTTGCGATCGGCTTCCGGTACCGCGTCGGGGAACTTCGTGAACGGCCGGTAGAACGGGCTCTGCGCCGGCTCCTCGACGATCTGCGCGGCGATCTGCGCCGGCACGCGCTCCATCAGCACCTTCGGCGGCACGTTGCCGTTCCGGACGCCCTCGGTCATCAGCGCGATGGCCTGGTCGACCAGCGTCGGCACCGCAGCCATCCGTGCCAGCCAGTCGCGATAGCCTTTCGTCGAGGCGAACGGCATGACCTCGGCGATGCCGCTCGCGGTCTGGACGCCGCCCTGGTGGCTGATCGGCTGCAGGTAGTCGCGGAAACGCTGGGCGGCGATCGCGTGCTCGAGCTGCCATTCGAAGGTGTCGTAGTCGAGGCGGTCGGCGGCATCCAGTGCATCGCGATCGATCGCGTGCAGCTCTTCCAGTGCTGCGCGGTCTTCGGCCTCGCGCTTTTCGATCGCGGCGAGGCTGTAGTCGCTCCAGCGATCGTTGAAGCGGGTATCGCCGCTGTAGGTCGCGCCCTCGGGGCTTTCGCGCAGGCCGCGCTCCCATTGCGCGGCGAAAAAGGCGTCGAGCGTCTGTTTGGCGGCGCTGTCGGACGTCGCGGACGGCGCGGGCTCCGCGGCGTGCAGGCAGGCGGCAGGGGCGGCGGCGATCAGCGCGGCCAGCAGCAGGTGCTTGAACATGGAGGGCTCCCCGGAATGGAAGTCCGGGAGTCTAGCGCGCGGGGTCGTCGACGCCGGGGTGCCGAAGGTTGGGCGGCTGCGTCCGGACAGGAGTACTTGTGGGAGCGGACGGGGTCCGGGCGCAGCCCCGACCTGCGCGACATGGTCCGGGTGCCGGGGCTTGGTCCCGAATTACGCGGCGCGATCGGTGTCGGTCGTGAAGCTTTCGCCGCAGCCGCATTCGGCCGCGACGTTGGGGTTCTCGAACACGAACTGCTCGTTCAGGCCCTGCTTGAGGAAGTCGATGCGGGTGCCGTCGACCAGCGCCAGGCTGTCGGCATCGACGAAGATGCGCACGCCGTCCTGCTCGAACACGGTGTCGCCGTCACGCTGCTCGCGGGCCAGGTCGGCCAGGTAGCCCCAGCCCGAGCAGCCGGTGCGCTGGACGCCGAAGCGCAGGCCGATGGCCGAATCGTCGGCGGACAGGAACCCCTGGATGCGTTCCAGGGCAGCGGGTGCGAGATGGATCGACATGGCGCTCATTGTAGCCGGTGCGGCTCCGGTAAACTGTATGGCTCATATCGGCTCGATGAGCAGGGATTCAAGGCATGACCACGGTGAGTGTTGCGCAGGCCCTGGCGGGCAAGGTGGCCGAAGGCGGCGAAGTCACGGTTCGCGGCTGGGTGCGCACGCGGCGCGATTCCAAGGCCGGGCTGAGCTTCGTCAACGTCAGCGACGGCTCCTGCTTCGCCCCGATCCAGGTGGTGGCGCCGAGTGCGCTGGCCAACTACGAGGACGAGGTCAAGCACCTCACCGCCGGCTGCGCGGTCATCGCCAGCGGCACGCTGGTACCGTCGCAGGGCCAGGGCCAGAGTTTCGAGATCCGGGCCGAGTCGATCGAGGTGGTGGGCTGGGTGGACGACCCGGAAACCTACCCGATCCAGCCCAAGGCGCACTCGCTGGAGTTCCTGCGCGAGGTCGCACACCTGCGCCCGCGCACCAACCTGTTCGGCGCGGTGACCCGCATCCGCGACTGCCTGGCCAAGGCCACGCACCGCTATTTCCACGAGAACGGCTACTACTGGATCACCACGCCGATCATCACCACCTCCGACGCCGAGGGCGCCGGGCAGATGTTCCGCGTCTCCACCCTGGACATGGCCAACCTGCCGCGCGACGGCAAGGGCGAAGTCGACTTCGATCGCGACTTCTTCGGCAAGGAAACCTTCCTCACCGTGTCGGGCCAGCTCAACGTCGAGGCCTACTGCCTGGCCCTGAGCAAGGTCTACACCTTCGGCCCGACCTTCCGCGCCGAGAACTCCAACACCACCCGCCACCTGGCCGAGTTCTGGATGGTCGAGCCGGAGATCGCCTTCGCTGACCTGGCCGAGGACGCGCGCGTGGCCGAGGAGTTCCTCAAGTACCTGTTCCGCGCGGTGCTGCACGAGCGCGCGGACGACATGGAATTCATTGCGCAGCGCGTGCAGAAGGACGCGATCACGCGGCTGGAAGGGTTCGTCAACGCGCCGTTCGAACGCATCAGCTACACCGACGCGGTGGAGTTGCTGCACAAGTCGGGGAAGAAGTTCGACTTCCCGGTCGAATGGGGCCTGGACCTGCAGACCGAACACGAGCGCTGGCTGACCGAGGAACACGTCGGCCGCCCGGTTGTGGTCACCGACTACCCCGAGCACATCAAGGCCTTCTACATGCGCCTGAACGATGACGGCAGAACGGTCGCCGCGATGGACGTGCTGGCGCCGGGCATCGGCGAGATCATCGGCGGTTCGCAGCGCGAGGAGCGGCTGGACGTGCTTGACGCACGCATGGACCAGTTCGGCCTCGACCGCGAGCACTACGACTGGTACCGCGACTTCCGCCGCTACGGCAGCGTGCCGCACGCGGGCTTCGGCCTGGGCTTCGAGCGGCTGGTGGTGTACGTGTGCGGGCTGTCCAACATCCGCGACGCGATCCCCTACCCGCGCGCGCCCGGCAGCGCGGAGTT
>DATCYC010000028.1:0-4875 GCA_036570525.1 Luteimonas sp. | reverse complement strand
CGCGTGGCGCGGTCGTCGCGCAGCGCCAGTTTCCACGGCGACAACGCCAGCACGCGTGCCCCCAGCGTCGCCGCCGCGCGCCGGATCGCCGCGTGTCCGCCCACCGGGCGCAGCGAGATGACGTAGCATCCAGCCAGGGCGGGGGAAGATGGCGGTCGATCGCGCATGCGGCCAGCTTGGGCGGTCGCCGTGGCGGCCGCAAGCCTCGCCGCAGACCGTTCCGGAAAGGACAATGCCGTTGCAAGTCGAACAATCCCTGCGCGCGCTCGACGCCCACTACCAGGCCATGCCGCCGGTCGCGGCGATGCAACTGCGCATCGCCGGTTACGACGGCGACGCGCTGGCCCTCGAAGCGCCGCTGGCGCTGCACGTCAACGACAAGGGCTGCGCGTTCGGCGGCAGCCTGGTGTCGCTGCTGACCCTGGCGTCGTGGGGGCTGGTGAACCTGCACGTGCAGGCGGCGGGGCTGGATGCCGACGTGTTCGTCGCCGACAGCGAGGTGCGCTACCTGGCGCCGCTGTTCGCCGACCTGCGAGCGCAGGCGCGGATCGCAGAGGGCGAATCGTGGGAGCGCTTCGTCGCCACCCTGCGCGAACGCGGGCGCGCACGCACCACCCTGGTCGCGACGGTACCGCTGCCCGACGGCGGCATCGCGACCACCTGCCGCGCACGCTACGTCGCGATCGCGCGCAAGCACGGATGAGCGGGGGGTTGCTACCCTTGCCGCCACGCCGGAACCGGGAAGGAGAAACGCGATGCGGATGATGAAACACTGCTGGCTGGCCATGGCCGTCGTGCTGCTGGCGGCTGGCTGCGCCAGCATGGGCAGCAAGGACGACAAGCTGCACGAAGCGCAGTACGCTTGGTCGGCGGCGATCCGCTGGGGCGACTTCGAGGGCGCCTGGAACCTGGTCGAGCCCGAATACCGCAAGGCCAACCCGATGACGCCGGTGGAGTTCGAGCGCTACAAGCACGTCGGCATTTCCCGCTACCACGACATGGGCGAACAGGTCCTGGCCGACGGCGACGTGGCCCGCGAGATCGACCTGGGCGTGATCAACAAGCACACCATGACCGAGCGCGGCATGCGCTACACCGAGCGCTGGCACTACGACGAGGAAGCCAAGGCCTGGTGGCAGATGAGTGGCCTGCCGGACCTGTGGGCCGGGGAGTAGCCAAGCTCCCTCCCCTGCGAAGGCAGGGGGTGAGGCGGTGCGCTTGCGAACCATTGGTTCGCGCGCCGACGAACGCACGCCAGCTGTGCTGGCGGGCCGGAGGGGTTGGGGAGGGGTGCCTTCGGGATCAGCGCGAGCCGTGACCACCCCCTCCCGACCTCCCCCCGCCGTCGCAGGGGGAGGAGCCAAGGCTCGCGGCTGAAGCCGCTCCCACGACCGCGGCAGGCATCCGGCCCGGCCGGCTGTGCGACAATCCCCGGCCGCCTTCCGGCCCGTGCCCGACCTCCGTGAATCTCGAAGAACTGCTGGCCTTCGCCGGCCGCCACCAGCTCCTGTCGATCGCCCTGGTCGGCCTGACCATCGCCATCATCGTCAACGAGGTCATGCAGCTGTTCCGCGGCTACAAGACGCTGCGCCCGGCCGGCCTGACCGCGCTGATCAACCGCGACAACGCGCTGGTGGTCGACCTGCGGCCCATGGCCGATTTCGAGAAGGGCCACATCCCCGGCTCGAAGAACGTGCAGATGAGCCAGTTCGATCCCGAGAACAAGCAGCTGGCGTCGGCCAAGTCGCTGCCGGTGGTGCTGGTGTGCAAGACCGGGCAGACCGCGGGTACCGCCGCCAAGCGCCTGAAGAAGGCCGGCTTCGAGCAGGTGCACGTGCTCGATGGCGGCATCGGCGGCTGGCAGCAGGCCGACCTGCCGCTGGCCAGGGGCAAGTCCCGCAACAAGGGCTGATCCGGGGCACCGCGGCCCGGCCGCGCGCGCGCTCCGTGCCATAATCGGCTCCTTTCCCCGCCATTTCCTTCGTATTCCCGGAGTCACGACATGTCCGACCAACCCGTCAGCAATGGCGCCGCCGCGCCGGCCCAGAACGGCCCGCAGTTCAGCGTCGAAAAGATCTACGTCAAGGACGTGTCCTTCGAGGCCCCGGGCGCGCCGGCGGTGTTCAACGAGCAGGCCCAGCCGCAGCTGCAGATGAACCTCAACCAGCGCGTGCAGCGCCTGAACGAGACCGCGTTCGAAGTCGTGCTCGGCATCACCCTGACCTGCACCATCGGCGAGGACAAGACCGCGTACCTGGCCGAAGTGCAGCAGGCAGGCGTGTTCGGCCTGACCGGTTTCGACGACGCCGCGCTCGACGCGATCCTCGGCACCCACTGCCCGAACGTCCTGTATCCGTACGTGCGCCAGACCATCGGCAACCTGATCCAGGCCGGCGGCTTCCCGCCGTTCCTGATGCAGCCGATCAACTTCGAGGCCCTGTACGCCGAGAGCCTGCGCCAGCGCGCCGAGCAGCAGGCCAAGGGCGCCGATGGCGATGGCAGCCTCGCCGGCAGCGAGCCGGCCGGCAACGCCTGATCTCCGCCATGGCGGGAGCGTCATCGGCGGTCGCCGTGCTGGGCGCGGGGTCCTGGGGCACCGCGCTCGCCGCACTGATCGCACGGCACGGCCATCGGACCGTGCTGTGGGGGCGCGACGCGGCGATCGTCGAGGCGATCGACCAGCGCCACGAAAACCCGCGCTACCTGCCGGGCATCGCCCTGCCCGAGGGCCTGCGTGCCACCACCGACCTCGCCGCCGCGATGCGCGGCGCCGACCTGGTGCTGGTGGTCGTGCCCTCGCACGCCTTCACCGAAACCCTGCGCGCGCTGGCGCCGCTGCGTCCGGTGCATGCCGGCGTCGCCTGGGCGGCGAAGGGCTTCGAACCCGGCTCCGGGCGCTTCCTGCATGAAGTCGCCGGCGACCTGCTCGGTCCCGACGTGCCGCTGGCCGTGGTCACCGGCCCGTCGTTCGCCAAGGAAGTCGCCCTCGGCCTGCCGACCGCGCTGACCGTGCAGGGCGAGGACACCGCCTTCGTGCAGCAGGTCGCCGACGTGCTGCACGGCCCGGAATTCCGCGCCTACACCGGCAGCGACATGCGCGGCGCCGAACTGGGCGGCGCGATGAAGAACGTGCTGGCCGTGGCCACCGGCGCCGCCGACGGCATGCAGCTCGGCCTCAACGCCCGCACCGGCCTGATCACCCGCGGCCTCAACGAAATGCTGCGCCTCAACGCCGCGATAGGCGGCCGCCCCGAAACCCTGATGGGCCTGGCCGGCCTGGGCGACCTGGTGCTGACCTGCACCGGCGACCTGTCGCGCAACCGCCGCCTCGGCCTCGCGCTCGGCCGCGGCCAGACCCTGGACGACGCGGTGCGCGAGATCGGCCAGGTGGTCGAGTCGGTGCAGACCGCCAATGAAGTCATGCGCCTGGCCCGGCGTTACGGGCTGGAGCTGCCGATCTCCGAGAACGTGCAGGCCGTCCTGCACGGCGACATCACCCCGGCCGAAGGCCTGCAACGCCTGCTGGCGCGCGAGCAGAAGGCCGAGTATTCGCCGGACGCGTTCAGCACCGCCGACAAGGCGTCCTAGCCGCAGGCAACAAAAAACCCGGCCGTTTCCGGCCGGGTCGATTGCGATGTCGGGGAGAGAGAGAACGTCGCAACAACTACGTTAGCGCCCGTTGGTGACCGTCCGGTTACCAGGTCAGGCGCGGCCCGACGAACCACTGCGTGTCGCCGTCGGAGAACTTGACGTCGCCGCTCACGCCCCAGTTCGGGCTGAACTTCCACTGCGCGCCGAGGCGGCCGTAGAAGTTGCTGTCGTCCTCGAGCAGTCCGTCGCTGTCGTAGCTTTCGTAGCCGGCCAGCGCATAGCCTTCCAGGCTCTGCGTCAGCGCGGCGCGCGCGCCGGCTTCGACGCTGTAGCCATCGAAGTCCAGGCCGCTGCCGGCGTCGAACTTCTCGTAGGCAATGCGCGTGAGCAGGTCGGCCCGGGGCGAGATCTCGTGGTTGTAGCCCACGCCGGCGCGCCACTGGTCGATGTCGATATTGGTGTCGTCGACTTCCTGCTGGTTGAAGGCGCCGAACAGGTGGAAATTCGGATGCACGGCCACCGAGCCGTCGATCGCCCAGCCATCGGCATCGACGTTGCCGTCGCCGTTGGTGGCGGTGTAGCCGCCCTGGACATAGTTGTAGGACACGTCGTCGGCGGCCGACGCGGCCGCGGCCATGGCAAAGGCCGGCACCGCCAGCAGCGCGGCGGCAATCAGGGAGTTCTTCATTCGGGGGACCCTTCTTTTGAGATCTTGTAGGTAAAGGGCCGGCCAGGCGTCGGGGGAGGGAGAGAGACCGTCGGGGAAACGGCAACGACGCCTGGACCGGTGACGCGCATTGTCCGCCCGCGCCGGCAACGCACGCTGAATAGTGAACTTGACAGTACAGGAACTTTTCCGGAATGGCCGGGTCAGGAACCGCCGGCGAATCCCAGCTGCCGCCAGGCCTCGAACACCATCACCGCTACCGCGTTGGACAGGTTGATGCTGCGGTTGTCCGGGCGCATCGGCAGGCGCAGGCGCCGATCGTCCGGAATGGTCGCCAGGACATCGTCGGGCAGGCCGGCGGTCTCGCTGCCGAACAGGAAAGCGTCGCCCTCGGCGAAGCGCGGGGCGTCATGGCGCACCGCGCCGCGGGAGCTGAGGGCGAACAGCCGCGGCGGGGCGATCAACGCGAGCGCGTCGGCCAGCGAGTCGTGCACCTGCACGCGCGCGTACTCGTGGTAGTCCAGGCCGGCGCGGCGCAGCTGGCGGTCGTCCATGTCGAAGCCCAGCGGCCGCACCAGGTGCAGGCGCGCGCCGGTGTTGGCGCACAGGCGGATCGC
>DATCYC010000027.1:0-2501 GCA_036570525.1 Luteimonas sp. | reverse complement strand
TGGCGCCCTGCACGAACACGCCGTCTTCGTAGCGCAGGCTGATCGCCAGGCCGTCGAACTTGGGTTCGACCGAGAAGACCGGGTCGGCGATGTCCAGGCGCTGCTCGATCCGGCGCTCGAAGTCCAGGACCTCGTCCTCGCCGAAGGCGTTGGCCAGCGACAGCATGCGCTCGGCGTGCGTGACCTGCGCAAAGGCGCCCGACGGCGCGGCACCAACGCGCTGGGTGGGTGAGTCGGGCGTGGCCAGGCCGGGATGTTCGGCCTCCAGCGCCTCGAGTTCGCGCATCAAGCGGTCGTACTCGACGTCCGTGATGTCCGGCTCGTCGAGGACGTGGTAGCGATGGTTGGCGTCGTCGATCAGGCGGCGCAGTTCGGCGATGCGGGCGGCGGCTTTGGGGGGCATTGCGGGATTCTAGGGCACCGCGTGTGGTGGATGCGGGCGCTGGCCTGGTACTCGCGGCTTGAATGGCAGGCAGCCCCCCCGAAGGAGCGGCTTCAGCCGCGAGCTCTTCGGGCGTGCATGGACCGTGTGGCAAAAGCTCGCGGCCGAAGCCGCTCCTGCAAGAGCTGTTGCGACGCGGTTGCAAGGCGGGTCAAGACCCGCCCCATGGCGCCTACCAGCGCGGTGATCGGGTGATCGGCGGCGCTTCGTGCTGGCGGTCGTAGGTGCGCAGCTCTTCGCGCAGGTGGGCGATGCGCTGGCGCCCCAGGGCGTTGCGCGACTCGTCGAGCACCACGCCGTCGAGCAGCTCGGCCATGCGGCGTGCGATCGGCTCCATCGCCTCCCAGGCGTCGAGCGCGTTGATCGGCGCCGGCAGGGTCAGGAAGAAGGCGATCGCCGGCGTCTCCAGCGACTGGATCTGGGCCATGTCGAAGCTGCCCGGCTTCATGATGTTGGCCACGCTGAAGATCGGGCCGCGCTCCGGATGCGTCTCGACCAGGCGGTGGAACACGTTCATGTGGCCGTAGCTCAGGCCGGCCTTCTCGGCCGCGACCACGATGTCAGGCCCGCGCAGCACCTCACCGGCCTTGGCGGCTATGTACAGGGTCACGATCTTGTCGAAGTCGTCGTTCTCGCGCTTGCCGACCTCGCTGGCGGCCATCGCCGCGGTACTGCCGACCGCGCGATCGAGCAGCTCCATCTCCGCCTGCACCACGGCCTCGCCGCCGGTCTCCTGCGCCTCGGCGAGCTCGCTTTCGATCTGCGCGCCCAGCGTGGGCTCGGTGCGCGAGCCGCGTTCGCCGGGGCCGACCCGCCGCCCCTGCCCCTGGCGGCGCGGTTTGCCGAAGAAATAGATCGCGGCGATCAGGATCACGCCTGCAACGAGGATCCCGAGGCGCAGCAGCCAGGCATCGGACATTTGCGGTTCTCCTTAGGCGGCGCCGGCCAGGCGCGCGGCTTCGGCGAGGTCGACGGATACCAGGCGGCTCACGCCCGGCTCGCGCATGGTAACGCCGGACAGCTGCTGCGCGGCCTCCATCGTCGCCTTGTTGTGGGTGACGAACAGGAACTGTACCTGCTCGCTCATCTCCGAGACCATGGCGGTGAAGCGGCCGACGTTGGCCTCGTCGAGCGGCGCGTCGACCTCGTCGAGCAGGCAGAACGGCGCCGGGTTGAGCTGGAAGATCGCGAACACCAGCGCCACGGCGGTCATCGCCTTCTCGCCGCCCGAAAGCAGCGAAATGTTCGACACGCGCTTGCCGGGCGGGCGCGCCATGATCGCGACGCCGGTGTCGAGCAGGTCCTCGCCGGTGAGTTCGAGGTAGGCATGGCCGCCGCCGAACAGGCGCGGATAGATCTGCTGCACGCCCGAGTTGACCCGGTCGAAGGTGTCCTTGAAGCGGCCGCGGGTCTCGCGGTCGATCTTGCGGATCGCGTCCTCCAGCGTGTCCAGCGCGGTGGTGAGGTCGGCGTCCTGGGCGTCGAGGTATTCCTTGCGCTGCGCGGCCTCGGCGTGCTCGGCGATCGCGGCCAGGTTGACCGGCTCCAGGCGGCGCAACTTGGCGTCGAAGTCGGTGACCATCTTTTCCCACGCGGACACTTCCGCGTCGGCCGACAGGCCGGCGATCACGTCGTCGAGCACGAAGCCGGCCTCTTTCACGGCGGTCGACAGCTGCTCGGCGTGGATCACCAGCGCCTGCTGGTCAAGCTTGCGCTGCGAAATCGCCTCGCGCTGGGCCAGCGACTGTTCGTCGCGCTGGTGGCGGACCTGTTCGAACTCGCGCAGCTCGTTGTCGATGCCCTCGAGAGCGGCGCGCGCGGTGCCGAGCGCGCGTTCGGCGACGACGCGCTGTTCGAGCACCGCCTGGCGCTGCTGTTCCAGCGCCACGGCCGGGTCTTCGTCGCCGGTCGCGAGCTGGGTCGCCAGTTCGCCCAGGCGGCTGTCGAGCTGGCCGCGCTGGCTGCCCATGCGTTCGAGCGACTGTGAGAGCGCAGCGACCTGGGTGCGCTGGGACTCGAGGGTCAGCGCCAGTGCGTGCGCGGTCTCGCTTGATTCGCG
>DATCYC010000026.1:0-2319 GCA_036570525.1 Luteimonas sp. | reverse complement strand
GCCGCCGCCCATGCCGTGCTCGAACGCGGCGTGGCCGTGCTGGTCGTACATGCGGCGCTTGCCGCCGTCCGACAGCACCTCGTACGCCTCCTTGCACTCCTTGAACGACTCGATCGCGCTGGCGTCGCCCGGGTTGCGGTCGGGGTGGTACTTCATCGCGCAGCGGCGATAGGCCTTCTTCAGTTCGTCGTCGCCTGCGTCCCGGGAAACCCCCAGGACCTCGTAGTAGTCGCGTTTGCTCATGAATCGCACATTCCCTTCGTGGAACCGCCCGCGTCAACCGGCCGTGGCCGGTTCAACGCGGGCAGTTGATCCGTCGGCGCAACGCGCCGATGGATATCGACTACTTGTTGCCGTCGTCGTCCTTGACCTCGGTGAACTCGGCATCGACCACGTCGTCGCCCTTCGGCGCCTCGCTGCCCGCATCGCCCGCGGCACCGGTGTCGCCCGAAGGCTGCTGCGCGGCGGCCACGGCCGCGAACAGCGCCTGCGCGGCTTCCTCCAGCGGCTTGGACTTGGCCTCGATCTGCGCCTTGTCGTCGCCCTTCATCGCGGTCTCGAGCTCGGCGATCGCACCCTCGACGCGGCCGATCAGGTCGCCCGGCACCTTGTCGCCGTTGTCCTTGATCGCGCTGCGCGCGCCGTGGATCAACGCGTCGGCCTGGTTGCGGGCGGTGACCAGCTCCTGGAACTTCCTGTCTTCCTCGCGATGCGTCTCGGCGTCGCTGACCATGCGCTGGATCTCGTCGTCCGACAGGCCGGAACCGGCCTTGATCTCGACCTTCTGCTCCTTGCCGGTCTTCTTGTCCTTGGCCGTCACGTGGACGATGCCGTTGGCGTCGATGTCGAACGACACCTCCACCTGCGGCATGCCGCGCGGCGCGGCGTCGATGCCGGTGAGGTCGAACTTGGCCAGCGACTTGTTGTAGCGGGCCTGTTCGCGCTCACCCTGCAGCACGTGCACGGTCACCGCGGACTGGTTGTCCTCGGCGGTGGAGAACGTCTGCGAGGCCTTGGTCGGCACCGTGGTGTTCTTCTCGATGATCTTGGTGAACACGCCACCCAGGGTCTCGATGCCCAGGCTCAGCGGGGTCACGTCGAGCAGCAGCACGTCCTTGACATCGCCGGCCAGCACGCCGCCCTGCACCGCCGCACCGATGGCAACGGCTTCGTCGGGGTTCACGTCCTTGCGCGGTTCCTTGCCGAAGAACTCGGCCACCGCCTGCTGCACCTTGGGCATGCGGGTCTGGCCACCGACCAGGATCACCTCGTTGATGTCGCTGGCGCGCAGGCCGGCGTCGTTGAGCGCGGTGCGGCACGGCTCGATCGTCTTCTTGACCAGGTCCTCGACCAGCGCCTCGAGCTTGGCCCGGGTCAGCTTGATGTTCAGGTGCTTCGGGCCGGAGGCATCGGCCGTCACGTACGGCAGGTTGACCTCGGTCTGCTGCGCGCTGGACAGCTCGATCTTGGCGCGCTCGGCCGCGTCCTTCAGGCGCTGCAGGGCGAGCGGATCCTTGCGCAGGTCGATGCCCTGGTCCTTGTTGAACTCGTCGACCAGGTAGTCGATGACGCGCTTGTCGAAGTCCTCGCCGCCGAGGAAGGTGTCGCCGTTGGTCGACAGCACCTCGAACTGCTTCTCGCCGTCGACGTTGGCGATCTCGATGATCGACATGTCGAAGGTGCCGCCGCCCAGGTCGTACACGGCGATCTTGCGGTCGCCGCCGTCCTTGTCCAGGCCATAGGCCAGCGCGGCCGCGGTCGGCTCGTTGATGATGCGCTTGACGTCGAGGCCGGCGATCTTGCCGGCGTCCTTGGTCGCCTGGCGCTGGGAGTCGTTGAAGTAGGCCGGCACGGTGATCACGGCCTCGGTGACCTTCTCGCCCAGGTAGTCCTCGGCGGTCTTCTTCATCTTCTCCAGGATGCGCGCGGACACTTCCTGCGCGGACAGCTTCTTGCCGTCGCTGGTCGCGACCCAGGCGTCGCCGTTGTCGTGTTCGACGATCTGGTAGGAGACCAGGCCGATGTCCTTCTGGACTTCGGCGTCGCTGAACTTGCGCCCGATCAGGCGCTTGACCGCGTAGAAGGTGTTCTTGGGGTTGGTGACGGCCTGGCGCTTGGCGGACGCGCCGACCAGCACTTCGCCGTCCTTGGTGTAGGCGACGATCGACGGCGTGGTGCGGTCGCCCTCGCTGTTCTCGATGACCTTGGCCTTGCCGCCGTCCATGATCGCCACGCACGAGTTGGTCGTGCCCAGGTCGATGCCGATGATCTTTGCCATTGTGTGGTTCCCTCTCGGAATTGCTTGGATTGCTTGTCTGG
>DATCYC010000025.1:0-3515 GCA_036570525.1 Luteimonas sp. | reverse complement strand
GCCCGCGTCCATCGCGTTGAGCACGGCGCGCGCGCGCTCGGCGTCGCGATCGGCCACGCGCAGCTTCACCCCGCCCACGGCCAGCCGCCATTCCCAGTTCGCCATCGCCAGGTGCTCGTCGCCCAGGTGCGCGTCGATGCCCTCCGACAACAGCCGCCCGCGCGCCAGGTGCGCCTCGATCGGATCGGTGTAGTGGGCAACGGTGGTGAACATCGAGCCTCGATCATGCGCTGCCGCGGGGAATTGCGCCATGGCGGCCAATGCCGCGGGCGGAATCGCCATGCCCGTGCCTTTGCAGGAGCGGCTTCAGCCGCTCGGGATGACAGCGATATGCAGTCGCAGCGGCAGCTGGAGTAGGCTTGTACGCCATGAAAACCACATCCATCGCCGCGATCGCCGCGTGCGCGTTGCTGGCCGGCTGCCAGCAGGTGCCGCAACCCGAAACCACCACCGATGCCGCCGGCAACACCCTGGTCGAGTGGCCGCTTCCGGCCGGTGCAGGGGCGGCACAGCCCGACATGTCGCTGGCCCCCGACGGCCGCCTGCTGCTGAGCTGGATCAAGCCTTTCGACAGGACCCGGCACGAGCTGCAGTACACCACCTTCGACACCGCCGGCCAGTGGCAGTGGTCGCCGCAGACGATCGCGGTGGGCGCGTCGATGGTGGTCAACTGGGCCGACACGCCGCACATCGCGGCCACCGCCGACGGCACGATCTGGGCGCACTGGCTGCAGAAGGCGCGCGGCGAGGGCGGCGTCGCGGCCTACGACATCATCGTGTCGCATTCGACCGACAACGGCCTGCACTGGAGCCCGCCGGTGCGCGCGCACAACGACGGCAAGGCGGTCGAACACGGCTTCGTCTCGTTCTGGCCCGCGGCCGACAACAAGCTGGGACTGGCGTGGCTGGACGGGCGCAACACCGCGGGCGGCGGGCATGCGGGACACGACGGCGAAGGCGGCGCCGGCATGACCTCGCTGCGCGCGGCGACGATCAACGTCGCCTCGCAGGTTGCCGACGCGGTCGAGGTCGATGCCACGGTCTGCGACTGCTGCGGCACCGACGTCGCGGTCACCGCGCGCGGGCCGCTGCTGGCGTATCGCGACCGTACCGTCGACGAGATCCGCGACATCCATGTCGCGAGGCTGGAAGACGGCGCCTGGCGCACGCTGCCGGCCGTGCACGCGGACAACTGGAAGATCGCCGGCTGCCCGGTGAATGGTCCGGCGATCGCCGCGGTCGGCAACGATGCGATCGTGGCCTGGTACAGCGCCGCCAACGACGTGCCGAAGCTGCAGGTCGCACGCAGCACGGACGCCGGCGACAGCTTCGCCGCGCCCGTGGTCGTGGACGAAGGCGAGGCGGTGCAGGGCCGCCCGGACGTGGCACTCGACGACAAACAGGCCTGGGTGGCGTGGCTGCGCGAGGACGCCAGCGGCCAGTCGCTGTGGCTGGCGCGCTACGCGCCGGACCTGTCGCGCGAACTGTCGCGCACGCAGGTCGCGGCATTGCAGGGCCGCGGTCGCGGCACCGGCTTCCCGAAGCTGGTGGCACGCAACGGCGAGGCGTTCCTGGTCTGGACCGACATCGCCAACGGTGCGCCGTACCTGCAAGGCATGCGGGTCGTGCCTGCGCGCTGAGGAAGGCCTGGCCGGATCCTGCAGCAACCGCGTGGTCCGGCGGCGACTGCCTCGCACGCGAAGGGCAATCGCCCACGGGTGTCCCACAGTCAAACCGCAAACCCTGCGCCGTAGGTCGGGGCTACGCCCCCGACGGCTCTTGATTTGCGCCCCCTGATTCCGGGCCTCCGCCGCGTTACGTGAGAGCCGTCGGGGGCGTAGCCCCGACCTACGATTCCCACGAGCGTTGGTTCAATCGGCAACGTGCGGGAAAGCTCGCGGCTGAAGCCGCTCCTACAGGCATCCCCGGGGGCGCCGAGCGATCCCTACTTCTCCTTGCGCCAGTTGATCGACCCCCGGTTCTCCACGCTGCTCGACTCGATCTCGATGTCGAAGCCGTGGTCGAGCAGGTACTTGAGCGTGAGTACCTGGCCGGTGCCCAGCAGCGAGACGCCGAAGCCGACGTACAGGCGCGGGGAGATCTGCTTGCCGACGCCGAGCACGCTGCCGCCCAGGGCGCGCGACTCGGTCACGCCGGCGTCGTCGAGGCCGATCTTGCTGCCGATCTGCCCGGCCAGCAGGCTGCCCCCGGCGTTGAGCGCGGCGGTGGCGGCGTTGAGCTGGTCGCTCTCGTCGCTCGACAGGTTGGAGGTGGGGCGGCCGAGCGCGAGATAGGACAGCGCGTCGGAGCTGTTGGTCGCCGGATCCGTCCACACTTCGGCCTGCGGCGCCGACGCGCGGCCGGTGACGTCGATGCCGGCGGTGATGCCCCGCGCCTCGATCTTGCGGACTGCGCGGATGTCGAGGATCGGGTCGGACACCGGACCGTTCGACCACACCAGGTGGCCGCGTTCGATCCGCAGCTTCTGCCCGTAGGCTTCGTACCGTCCGCCGACCTCGAGGTTGCCGACCGCGGTCATCTCGCGTCCGGGCACGGCGCGCACGCGCAGGTCGCCGCCGAGGGTGCCTTCCAGGCCGAAGCCGCGCAGCTTCACGTCGTCGCCCATCACCAGGGTCAGGTCGAGCTCCAGCGGCGCGGCCGGGCCCCGTTCGGGGTCGACAGGATCGAGCACCACCACGTCCGGCGACGCCGAGACGCCGCCGTCGAGGCGCTCCAGGTCGATCAGCGCGCTGGGCACCGTCACCTCGCCGGTGACCTTGAGCGGCTGGCGGGCGGCGTAGCGCACGGTGAGGTCCGGGCTGGCGACGGCGCGCAGGTCGCGGGTGTTGGACACCAGCACCTCGTCGCCGTGCACGCGCAGCACCAGCGGGGTCTGGTCGCCGCGCCAGCCCAGGCTGCCGTCGACGTGCAGGATCCCGGCCTCGGTGGCGCTGTCGGGCGACGCCGAACGCACGCTGCCGCTGATCCGGGCGGTACCGTCGGCCAGCGCGTCCAGGCGCACGTTGCCGTTTTCGAGCGCGATGCCAAGCGCCGGCAGCTCGGTGCTGAAGTCGGTGAGCTGCGCCTGCCCGCCCAGCGCGGGCTCGGCGCGCGTCCCGGCCAGGGTGAGGTGGCCCTCGAGCCTGCCGGTCGGCTCGACGATGTCCTGCGAGAACAGTTCCAGCCAGGTCAGCTGGTCGGTGGCGAGGTCGACTTCGCCGCTGAGCGGGGAGCCGGGATTCCAGCCCGTGGACAGACGCGCGTCGACGCGGCCGTCGCCGTTGAACGCGCTGGTGAGCGTGGCCTCGATGCGCTGCGGGTTGAAGTCGGCGGCGAGGCTGAGGTTGGAATAGCCGATCACGTCGCGGCGCGCGTGCGGACTCAGGCGCAGGCCGCCGTCGGCCGCGGTGACGGTCACGTCGCCCTGCCAGGCGTTGCCCACCGGACGCAGCCGGCCGTCGATCGCGATCTCGCCGCGCAGCACCCATGGCCGGCCGTCGCTGCGTTCGGGCAGG
>DATCYC010000024.1:0-2614 GCA_036570525.1 Luteimonas sp. | reverse complement strand
CGGCTTGAACACCACCACGTCGCCGCGCTCCGGCTCGCCGATCGGCACGATCTTGGTGTTGCTGATCGGCAGGCGCAGGCCGTAGGCGAACTTGTTGACCAGGATGAAGTCGCCGGTCAGCAGGGTGGGCATCATCGAGTTGGACGGGATGCGGAATGGCTCGGCCACGAAGCTGCGCAGCACCAGCACGATCGCCAGCACCGGGAAGAAGGCCTTGGCGTAGTCCACGTACCACGGCTCCCTGCCCTCGTCGAGCAGGCCGGCATTGGCCGCGCGGCGCTTGGCGAGGAACAGGTTGTCCAGCAGCCAGACCAGGCCGCTGAGGAGGGTCAGGACGACCAGGGCGATTTCAAACCAGCGCATTGATGTTCCTTTGGAACCGGGATTCGGGATTGGGAGTTGGGAATTCGGAAGATCAGATCTGCGCGTGTTTCGGCTCTCGCGGCAAAACCACCATGGCGGCGGCTGTTGCGCTTCGCCAATCCCGAATCCCCAATCCCCGCTTCACTTGTCCTGCTGCAACACGGCGAGGAAGGCCTCCTGCGGGATCTCCACGCGGCCGACCTGCTTCATCCGCTTCTTGCCTTCCTTCTGCTTCTCCAGCAGCTTCTTCTTGCGCGAAACGTCGCCACCATAGCACTTGGCCAGCACGTTCTTGCGCATCGCCTTGACCGTGGTGCGGGCGATGACCTGCGAGCCGATGGCAGCCTGGATCGCGACGTCGAACATCTGCCGCGGGATCAGTTCCTTCATCCTCTCGGTCAGCTCGCGGCCGCGGCGGTCGGCGTGGCTGCGGTGCACGATCAGCGACAGCGCATCGACCTTGTCGCCGTTGATCAGCGTGTCCACGCGCACGAACGGGCCAGCGTCGAAGCGCAGGAAGTGGTAGTCGAGCGACGCATAGCCGCGCGAGACGGACTTCAGGCGGTCGAAGAAATCCAGCACCACCTCGGCCATCGGCAGCTCGTAGCTGATCTGCACCTGGCTGCCCATGTAGGTGATGCCGACCTGGCTGCCGCGCTTCTCCTCGCAAAGGGTGATCACGTTGCCGACATAGTCCGGCGGCGTGAGGATGTTGGCGCGGATGATCGGCTCGCGGACTTCCTCGACCAGGTTGCTCTGCGGCAGCTTGGCCGGGTTGTCCAGCGGCAGGATCGTGCCGTCGGTCTTCAGCACTTCGTAGATCACGGTCGGCGCGGTGCTGATCAGGTTGAGGTCGTACTCGCGCTCCAGCCGCTCCTGCACGATCTCCATGTGCAGCATGCCCAGGAAGCCGCAGCGGAAGCCGAAGCCCATCGCCTCCGAGCTCTCCGGCTCGAAGCGCAGCGCGGCATCGTTCAGGCGCAGCTTGTCCAGCGCCTCGCGCAGGTCCGGATAATCATCGGCGTCGACCGGGAACAGGCCGGCGAACACGCGCGGCTGCATCTCCTGGAAGCCGGGCAGCGGCTTCGGCGCGGGGTCGCCGGAGAGGGTCAGCGTGTCGCCGACCGGCGCGCCGTGCACGTCCTTGATCGAGGCGTTGATCCAGCCCACCTCGCCGGCCCGCAGCGCCGGCATCTGCTTGCGCTTGGGCGTGAACACGCCGACGTTGTCGACCTGGTGGGTGCGGCCGGTGGACATCACCAGGATCTTGTCGCCCGGCTTGATCTCGCCCTGCATCACGCGCACCAGCGAGACCACGCCCAGGTAGTTGTCGAACCACGAGTCGATGATCAGCGCCTGCAGCTTGTCGGTGTCGCGCGGCTTCGGCGGCGGGATGCGGGTGACGATCGCCTCCAGCACTTCCTCGACGTTGAGCCCGGTCTTGGCGCTGACCGCGACCGCGTCGGAAGCATCGATGCCGATCACCGCCTCGATCTCGGCCTTGGCGCGGTCGACGTCGGCGGTGGGCAGGTCGATCTTGTTGAGCACCGGCACCACTTCCAGCCCCTGCTCCACCGCGGTGTAGCAGTTGGCCACGGACTGCGCCTCAACGCCCTGCGCGGCGTCGACGACCAGCAGCGCTCCTTCGCACGCGGCCAGCGAGCGGCTGACCTCGTAGCTGAAGTCGACGTGGCCGGGGGTGTCGATGAAGTTGAGGTGGTAGACCTGCCCGTCGCGCGCGGTGTACGGCAGCGATACCGACTGGGCCTTGATGGTGATGCCGCGTTCGCGCTCGATCGGGTTGTTGTCGAGCACCTGGGATTCCATCTCGCGCGCGGTCAGGCCTCCGCACAGCTGGATGATGCGGTCGGCCAGGGTCGACTTGCCGTGGTCGACATGGGCGATGATCGAGAAATTGCGGATGTTCCGCATCGGGTCGGACATGGGCAGGCGTCGGTAATGGCCGACGGCGCGGCCTTGCGGGGTAAACGCGGCATTATCGCACGCTTGGCCGCGCTTCCCCGCCGGCCCGGGCATCCAGCGTCCCGCGCGCCGCAACGTGGCCACTCGGGTGCTCCCAACGGTCGCACGCCTCTCCGGACTGCCGGAGAGGCGGCCGTTCACTCGGCGTCGTCCGCCCGCGGGGTCACCGCGAAGAAGCGGGTCGAATTGCCGCGGCGGACCAGCAGCATCACCGTCTGGCCGGGCTTGACGCCGGCCAGCGCCTCATCAAGCGCGGCAACGCTGCCGA
>DATCYC010000023.1:0-2461 GCA_036570525.1 Luteimonas sp. | reverse complement strand
CATCGCCGGCCGCCACGGCGCCGAGGTCGGCGGCTTCACGCTGTCGGATGACGGGCGCCGCCTGGTCGTCGTCGCCACGCTCGACAACCTGCTCAAGGGCGCTGCGACGCAGGCAATGCAGAACCTCAACCTGGCCTTCGGTTTCCCGGAAACCGAAGGCATTCCATTGGAATGATCGTCTTGCTCCCTCCCCTGCGCAGGCAGGGGAGGGGCCAAAGCAACAGCTCGCGGCTGAAGCCGCTCCTACAGGATTCCGGAAGGAGAACAACATCATGTCCGACCTGCTCTGGCAAAAACCAGGCGTCGCCGTCGACGCACGGATCCAGGCTTTCCTGGCCGGCGACGACGTCGTCCTGGATCGCGAGTTCTTCCTCCACGACATTGCCGCCAGCCGCGTGCACGCCGAAGGCCTGCAGCGGATCGGCATCCTGTCGACGGACGAACTGGCGGGCATCGTTCGCGAACTCGACGCGCTGGCCGACGACTTCCGCGGCGGCAGCTTCGTTCTGGACGGGCGCTTCGAGGACGGCCATTCCGCGATCGAGGCGCGCCTGGTCGAGCGCCTCGGAGACACGGGGCGCCGCATCCACACTGGCCGCAGCCGCAACGACCAGGTACTGGTCGCCACGCGCCTGTGGCTGAAGGAACAGCTGGCGCGCACGCAGGCGCTGTGCATCGAGGCCGCGGACGTCGCCCTGCAGCGCGCCCGCGCCGAGGCCGGCGTGCCGCTGCCCGGCTACACCCACCTGCAGCGCGCCGTCGTGTCCTCGGCCGGCATGTGGTGGGCCGGCTGGGCCGAGGCCTTCATCGACGATTCGCAACGTGCACGTGACACCGCGGCTTGGGTCGATGCCAACCCGCTGGGCAGCGCCGCCGGCTACGGCGTCAACCTCGCGCTCGACCGCGACCATGCCACGCAGGCGCTCGGCTTCGGCCGCATGCAGGTCGCCGCGACCTATGCCCAGCTCTCGCGCGGCAAGTTCGAGCTTGCCGCGCTCGAGGCCCTGGGCAGCGCCATGCTCGACCTGCGCCGCATCGCCTGGGACCTGTCACTGTTCACCAGCGCGGAATTCGGCTTCGTCGCGCTGCCGCCGGAGTACGCCACCGGCAGTTCGATCATGCCCAACAAGCGCAACCCGGATGTCGTCGAGTTGATGCGCGGGACCTATGCCAGCGTCGCCGCGGCGAAGTCCGAGATCGAACACCTGTTGTCGCTGCCATCGGGTTACCACCGCGACCTGCAGGTCACCAAGGGCGCGCTGTTCCACGGCTTCGGCAAGGGGCTGCAGGCGCTGGCGCTGTTGCCCGACCTGCTGCGGCGCATGCAGTGGAATCCGGAAGCCATGCGTGCCGCGCTGGATCCGTCGATGTACGCCACCGACCTCGCCGTCGATCTCGCACGGCAGGGCATGCCGTTCCGCGACGCCTATCGCCAGGCAGCCGATCCCGAGCGCTGGGAGCAGGGCGATCCGCAGGCCAGCCTCGTCGCGCGCGTCTCGCCGGGAGCGTCAGGCGACATGCGCCTGGAAGAGTTGCGCGCGAGGTTGGCGACGCTGCGCTGATCCACGTTAAAGTCGGCTTTCGTCGCCGAAGGATCCGACATGCGCATTGCGAACTTCCGCCTGTCCTGCTGCCTGCTGCCGGCCCTGCTGCTCGCGGCGCCCGCCGTGGCGCAGACCGCTCCGGATACGCCGGACATCCCGCCGCAGTTCGTCGCGCCGACCGGCAATTACGACTACGAGAAGCGCGAGGTGATGATCCCGATGCGCGACGGGGTCGAACTGTTCACCGTGATCGTGGTGCCCAAGGGCGCGAAGAACGCGCCGATCGTGCTGACCCGCACGCCGTACAACGCGGCCGGCCGCACCAGCCGCATGGCCTCGCCGCGGATGCTCGACATCCTGCCGCAGGGCGACGAAGTGTTCGTGCAGGGCGGCTACATCCGCGTGGTCCAGGACGTGCGCGGCAAGTACGGCTCCGGCGGTGACTACGTAACCGCGCGCCCGCTGCGCGGCCCGCTCAACGACAGCGACACCGACCATGCCACCGACGCCTGGGACACCATCGACTGGCTGGTGAAGAACGTCCCCGAGTCCAACGGCCGGGTCGGCATGGTCGGCTCCTCGTACGACGGCTTCACAGCGGCGATGGCGCTGTTCGACCCGCATCCGGCGCTGAAGGTGATCGCGCCGTACAGCCCGATGGTGGACGGCTGGATCGGCGACGACTGGTTCAGCTACGGCGCCTTCCGCCAGGTCATGTTTTCGTACTTCACCGGGCAGATGACCAGGCGCGGCCGCGGCGTGCCCATCGCCAGCGCCGGCTACGACGACTACACGACCCTGCTGCGCGCCGGTTCGGCGTCCGATTACGCGAAGTCGATCGGCCTGGAACAGGTGCCATGGTGGAACAAGCTCACCGAACACCCAGCCTACGATGCGTTCTGGCAAGGGCAGGCGCT
>DATCYC010000022.1:0-2459 GCA_036570525.1 Luteimonas sp. | reverse complement strand
CTGGGCAAGGCCTACCTGCGGCCGGTGGCGTGGCGCGGGCTGGGCGGCTTCGGGCTGTCGGCGGAAACGCCGATCGACGTCGCCGTCGCGGCGTGGCAGATGGGCGCCTACCTTGGCGAGGGAGTACTGGAACAGGGCATCGATGCCTGCGTGTCGAGCTGGCAGCGCATGGCACCCAACACCATCCCCACCGGCGCCAAGGCCGGCGGCAACTACCTGTCCGGCCAGCTCATCGCACGCGAGGCGCGCCGGCTCGGGTTCGGCGAAGGCATCGCGCTGGCTTCCACCGGCCTGCTCAGCGAGGGCGCGGGCGAGAACATCTTCCTGGTCTTCGACGGCGCGCTGCACACCACGCCGGTCAGCGCCGCGCTGCTCAACGGCATCACCCGCAACAGCCTGATCACGCTGGCGCGCGACGCCGGCATCGAGGTGGTCGAGCGCGACATGCCGCGGGAATACCTGTACCTGTGCGACGAGCTGTTCATGTGCGGCACCGCAGCGGAAGTCACCCCGATCCGCTCGGTCGACGGCCGCCAGATCGGCGCCGGCAAGGCAGGCCCGGTGACGCGCAGGATGCAGGAGATGTTCTTCGGGCTGTTCGATGGAACCACGCCTGACAAGTACGGCTGGCTGGAGCTGGCCTGACGCGCAGGGCGGCTCTTGCAGGAGCGGCTGAAGCCGCTCCTGCAAAAGTCGACGGCCAGCTCACTCGGCGTCGGAGACCGGGAACGTCAGCGTCGCCACCACGCCGCGCTCCTCGCCCGGCACCACGCGGACCTCCCAGTCGTACAGGCGGCACAGCCGGCGCACGATCGACAGTCCGATGCCGCCGCCCAGCGAATGTTCGGCGTGGGTACCGCGGTAGCCGCGTTCGAACAGGCGTGCGGCGTCTTCCGCAGACAGGCCGGGGCCGGAGTCGACGACCTCGACCGCGTCATCGAGCAGGCGCACGATCACCTCGCCGTGGGTGGTGTACTTGACCGCGTTGCCGATCAGGTTGCCGAGCGCGACGTTGATGGCCGATTCCGGCGCGTCCACCACCAGCTCATCGTCGCCTTCCAGGCGCAGTTCCAGCGGCTTGCCGCCGAGCTGGGCACGGTGGGCGTCGAGCAGCTGCTCGGCGACGCGCCTGACATCGGTGGCGCCGTGCCCGCGCTCGTTGCGCGACAGCAGCAGCAGCGCGCTGATCAGGTCGGTGCACTGCTGCTCGGCGCGCTGGATGCGCAGCAGGCGCGCCCGCGTCTTCTCGTCGATTCCCGGCCGCGAGAGCAGCAGCTCGACCGCGCCCTTCACCACCGCCAGTGGCGTGCGCAACTCGTGGCTGACGTCGGCGTTGAACTCGCGGTCACGCTGCACCACCTCGGTGAGGCGCTCGGCGTAATCGTCGAGCGCGGATGCAAGCTGGCCGACCTCGTCTTCGGGGAAGTGTGTCGCCAGCGGCTCGGGACTGGTGCTGTCGCCGGACGCTTGCAGGCGGCGCGCGAGTTCCGACACAGGGCTCATCACCCGCGACGCCGCCCACCATCCGACGAACAGCGACAGCAGGGTGAATACGATGACCGACCCGTACAGCGCACGGTTGAAACGCTCCTCGCCTCGCACCGTCTGGGTCATGTCGTAAGCGAGGAAGAACCATTCGTCCGGCGTCTTCCGGACCGCCAGCTTGTAGGCGAACGGGATGCCGTTTTCGTCCACACCGCTGAGGTTGTGGATGCCGTCGCCCAACTCGTACCAGTCCGGCTGCTCGATGCGCAGCGCCTCGAAGCGGTCGCGCTTGACCACGCGTGCGCGGATCTGCTCGACCGGCACGGCGGGGTTTTCCCCGGGGTTGCTGTAGAAGCGGTGCGCGTACTCGTCGATGTTGCGGTTCATCACGTCTTCGACCAGCGCATTCTCCACACGATTGCGCGTCCAGTTGGTCGCAAACGCGAACAGCGTGGTCAGCCCGAATCCAAGCAGCACGAACGACAGGATGATGCGGCTGCGCAGCCGCCGCCGGTAACGGCGCTTGCGCGCCAGTGCGCGCTCAGGTGTTCGCATCCGGCTCGGCGATGCGGTATCCGATGCCGTGGCGGGTCTGGATCAGCAGGATGGGGAATGGTTTGTCGACCACCGCGCGCAGGCCGTGGATGTGCACGCGCAGCGAGTCGGAGTCCGGAAGCTCCTCGCCCCAGACGCGGGTCTCAAGCTCCTGCTGGGTCACCACCGCGGGGGAGGCTTCCATCAGCGCCTGCAGGATCTTCAGCGCCGTGGGGTTGAGCTGCAGCAGCTTGCCGCCGCGGCGCACCTCCAGGGTATCGAGGTTGTACTCCAGGTCGGCCACCTCCAGCACCCGCGCCTGCACGCCGCGGCCGCGCCGCGACAGCGCGTTGAGGCGGACTTCCACCTCCTGCAGGGCGAACGGCTTGACCAGGTAGTCGTCGGCGCCGGAGTCGAACCCGGCCAGCTTGTTGTCGAGG
>DATCYC010000021.1:0-7304 GCA_036570525.1 Luteimonas sp. | reverse complement strand
CATGCCGCCGCGGTGGCCGCCTTCGGGGCCGAGGTCGACGACCCGGTCCGCGGTCTTGATCACGTCCAGGTTGTGCTCGATCACCACGATCGTGTTGCCGTCGTCGCGCAGCTTGTGCAGCACCGCGAGCAGGTGTTCGATGTCGTGGAAGTGCAGGCCGGTGGTGGGCTCGTCGAGGATGTAAAGCGTGCGCCCTGTGTCCCTTCGGGACAGCTCCTTCGACAGTTTCACGCGCTGCGCCTCGCCGCCGGACAGCGTGGTCGCCGGCTGGCCGAGCTTGATGTAGCTCAGGCCCACGTCGAGCAGGGTTTCGAGCTTGCGCGCGATCGACGGCACGGGTTCGAACAGCTTCAGCGCGTCCTCGACCGTCATCTCCAGCACGTCGTGGATGCTGTGGCCCTTGTAGAGGATTTCCAGCGTTTCGCGGTTGTAGCGCTTGCCGCTGCAGACGTCGCAGGGCACGTACACGTCGGGCAGGAAGTGCATCTCCACCTTGATCAGGCCGTCGCCCTGGCAGGCTTCGCAGCGGCCGCCGCGCACGTTGAAGCTGAAACGGCCGGCCGCATACCCGCGCGCGCGCGCCTCCGGCACCTGCGCGAACAGTTCGCGCAGCGGCGTGAACAGGCCGGTGTAGGTGGCCGGGTTCGAGCGCGGGGTGCGGCCGATCGGCGACTGGTTGATGTCGACCACCTTGTCGAACAGGTCCAGCCCCTTGACTGAACGATACGGCGCCGGCTTGTGCGAGGCGCCGTTGATCTCGTTGGCGGCCAGCGCGTAGAGGGTGTCGTTGATCAGGGTCGACTTGCCCGAGCCCGAGACGCCGGTGATCGCGGTGAACAGCCCCGAGGAGATCGTCAGGTCGACATCCTTGAGGTTGTTGCCCGACGCGCCGAGCAGCTTGAGCTGCATCTTCGGGTTGGGCTTGTGGCGCTGTTTCGGTACGTCGATCTGCCGCTTGCCGCTCAGGTACTGGCCGGTCAGCGAGCGCGGCGCTTCAAGCACGTTGGCGTAGCTGCCTTCGGCAACGACTTCGCCGCCGTGTACGCCGGCACCGGGGCCGATGTCGACGATGTGGTCGGCCAGCCGGATCGCTTCCTCGTCGTGCTCGACCACGATCACCGTGTTGCCCAGGTCACGCAGGCGGGTGAGGGTGCCGAGCAGGCGCTCGTTGTCGCGCTGGTGCAGGCCGATCGAGGGTTCGTCGAGCACGTACATCACGCCCACAAGGCCGGCGCCGATCTGCGAGGCCAGGCGGATGCGCTGCGCCTCGCCGCCGGACAGGGTGTCCGCCTTGCGCTCCAGCGTCAGGTAGTCGAGGCCCACGTCGACCAGGAAGGTCAGGCGCTCGCGGATTTCCTTGACGATCTTGGTCGCGATCTCGCCGCGCCAGCCGGGCAGCTGCATCTGGCCGAAGAAAGCCAGCGCCTCGTCGATCGGCAGCACCACCAGGTCGGGCAGCGGCCGGTCGGCGACGAAGACGTTGCGCGCGGCGGCATTCAGGCGCGCGCCGCCGCAGTCGGGGCAGGGGCGCTCGCTGATGTACTTCGACAGCTCCTCGCGCACCGCGGACGATTCGGTCTCCCGGTAGCGGCGCTCCAGGTTCGGCACGATGCCCTCGAACTTGTGCTTGCGCTGGGTGCGGCCGCCGGAGTCGGTGAGGTAGCTGAAGGTGACCGCGTCCTTGCCGCTGCCGAACAGCACCGCCTGGCGCGACTCTTCGGCAAGTTCGTTCCACGGCGTGTCGACGCCGAAGCCGAAGTGCCTGGCCAGCGACTGGATCAGCTGGAAGTAGTAGGCGTTGCGGCGGTCCCAGCCGCGCACGGCGCCGGCGGCGAGCGACAGTTCGGGGTGCACCACCACGCGCGCGGGATCGAAGAACTGCGAGACGCCCAGGCCGTCGCAGCCGCTGCATGCGCCGACGGGGGAGTTGAAGGAGAACAGGCGCGGCTCCAGTTCCGGCAACGCGTACTCGCATACCGGGCAGCTGTACTTCGACGAGAACAGCATCGGCTCGGCGGACGCGTCGTCGATCGACTGCACGGTCGCCATGCCGTCGCCGAGCTTGAGCGCGGTCTCGAACGATTCGGCCAGGCGCTGCTTGATGTCCTCGCGGACCTTGAAGCGATCGATCACCGCTTCGATGGTGTGCTTGACCCGCAGCGCCAGCGGCGGCACCGCATCGATCTCGTGCAGCACGCCGTCCACGCGCACGCGCACGAAGCCCTGCGCGCGCAGCTGGTCGAACACCTGCGCATGCTCGCCCTTGCGCTCGCGGATCACCGGCGCCAGCAGCATCCAGCGCTGCTCGGCGGTCCTGTCGTCGTTGCCGAGCGCCAGCACCTGGTCGACCATCTGGCTGACGATTTGCGCCTCCAGCGGATAGCCGTGGTCCGGGCAGCGCGGCAGGCCCACGCGTGCGTAGAGCAGGCGCAGGTAGTCGTAGATCTCGGTGATGGTGCCGACGGTCGAGCGCGGGTTGTGCGAGGTCGACTTCTGTTCGATCGAGATCGCCGGCGACAGGCCTTCGATGTGGTCGACGTCGGGCTTCTCCATCACGCTCAGGAATTGCCGCGCGTACGCCGACAGCGACTCGACGTAGCGGCGCTGGCCCTCGGCATAGATGGTGTCGAAGGCGAGCGACGACTTGCCCGAGCCGGACAGGCCGGTGATCACGATCAGCCGGTCGCGCGGCAGGTCGAGGTCGATGTTCTTCAGGTTGTGGGTACGGGCTCCGCGGATGCGGATGGTGTCCATCGCCATCGGGGGTGGGGACCTTGGAAGCGGGGGAGGCGGCCGGCGACGGGATCGCGACCGAACAGAGGAGCGTAACGAGCCCCCGATTTGGGGGCAAATGGCGGAAAATGCCAGCCTGCCGGAGAGGCGTCGCAGCTGTCGCGACGCGGCGCGTTCAGGCGCCAGGTGTCCGGGCACCTGGGCATCCGGCAACCTGCAGGAGCGGCGGGAGCCGCGAGCTTTTTGGGGGTCACGGGGAAAGCCGGGCTTGGCCAGCCGAGCAGCGGCGCGGGCACGCGCCCGGGCAGGACGGGCCTCGCTTTTCGCTCAGCAGGGCATCCTGCCCTGATTCGCGCGCCGGCCATCCATGGCCGGCTTGTCGCGAGGCCCGCCCTACCCGGACGCTCGGACGGTAGCTCGGTGATCTGGAGCCCAGCCCCCACGTGAGCTCGTAGGATGGGTAGAGCGCAGCGAAACCCATCGCCGTGCGGATGCGGCAATCCGTGGAACGGATTTCGACTGGAGCCGCGGGGCACCCCTCCCAGCCCTTGCCTTGCAGGGAAGGAGCCGAAGCCCGGGCTCGCAGCTGAAGCCGCTCCCACAAGGGTGCCCGGCGGCAGGGGGCAGTTGACCCTAACCCCCTGAAACCCCTACAATTCCGCTTCTGTCCACCCTCGATGGCGGGCAGCCAAAGAAGAACTACTAGAAGATCCACGAAATCAGGAAACGCAATCATGTACGCAGTTCTGGTCACCGGCGGTAAGCAATACCGCGTGATGAAGGGCGAGACGCTCCGCGTCGAGCTGCTCGGCGAGCACGAGGCCGGCAACGAGATCACGTTCGACAACGTGCTCATGCTCGGCGATGGCGACGGCATCAAGGTCGGCGACGCGCTCAAGGGCGCCAGCGTGACCGCGAAAGTCGTCGGCCACGGTCGCGCCGACAAGGTCCGCATCGTCAAGTTCCGCCGCCGCAAGCACCATCGCAAGCAGATGGGCCACCGGCAGCACTACACCGAAATCGAGATCACCGGCATCGCCGGTGGCGACAAGAAGTAAGGAGAAGCAGCCATGGCACATAAAAAGGGCGTAGGTTCCTCGCGCAACGGCCGCGACTCCAACCCGAAGTATCTCGGCGTGAAGATCTATGGTGGCCAGGCGATCGAAGCCGGCAACATCATCGTTCGCCAGCGCGGCACCCAGTTCCATCCGGGCATGGGCGTCGGCCTCGGCCGCGACCACACCCTGTTCGCGCTCGTCGACGGCAAGGTCGAGTTCGCGGTCAAGGGCCCGAAGCAGCGCCGCACGGTCAGCGTCGTCGCTGCCGGCTGACGGATGCGATACCGCGATGTCGAGAGGCCCCGCTTCGGCGGGGCTTCTTGTTTCTGGGAGAGGGGAATGAGTGGAGTGTGGGGAATGTTTGATTCCTCGTGCCCGTGAGCTCCCTTACACTTCCCATTCCCTTCATTCCCCTCATTCCCTTGATTCCCGCCCCATGAAACTGGTCGACGAAGCCGAAATCACCGTCACTGCCGGAAACGGCGGCAACGGCTGCGTCGGTTTCCGGCGCGAGAAGTTCATCCCGCTCGGCGGGCCCGATGGCGGCGATGGCGGCGACGGCGGCAGCGTGTGGCTGGAGGCGTCGGAGAACCTCAACACCCTGGTCGACTTCCGCCACCAGAAGCGGTTCCGCGCGCAGCGCGGCGAGAACGGCATGGGCCAGCAGCGCTACGGCAAGGGCGGCGAGGACGCCACCATCGTCGTCCCGGTCGGCACCGAGGTCATCAACGTCGCCACCGACGAGGTCATCGGCGACATGACGCGCCACGGCGACCGCATGCTGGTGGCCAAGGGCGGCAAGGGCGGCCTGGGCAACATGCACTTCAAGAGCTCCACCAACCGCTCCCCGCGACAGTTCACGCCGGGCGAGGAGGGTGAGGAGCGCCTGCTTCGGCTGGAGCTCAAGCTGCTGGCCGACGTCGGCCTGCTTGGCTTCCCCAACGCCGGCAAGAGCACTTTCATCCGCGCCGTGTCCGCGGCGACGCCGAAAGTCGCCGACTACCCGTTCACCACGCTGTATCCGAACCTGGGCGTGGTCAGCGTCGAGCCGGGCCGCAGCTTCGTGATCGCCGACATCCCCGGCCTGATCGAGGGCGCGGCGGACGGCGCCGGCCTGGGCAGCCTGTTCCTGCGCCACGTGCAGCGCACGCGGCTGCTGCTGCACCTGGTGGACATCGCACCGATGGAAACGGGCGTGGAAGCCGAACCGGTCGAACAGGTGCGCGCCATCGAGGCCGAACTGCGCAAGTACGACCCGGCGATGCTGGACAAGCCGCGCTGGCTGATCATCAACAAGGCCGACCTGATGTTCGAGGACGAGGCGCGCGCGAAAGCCGAAGAGATCGTCGCCGGACTCGGCTGGGAGCAGCCGTGGTTCCTGGTTTCGGCGATCGGTCGCGAAGGCACCTGGCCGATCATGCTGGAGGTGCAGGCCTTCTTCGATCGCCTGCGTGCGGATGCGCTGGAAGAAGCGGCGGCCGCCGGCGCAACGGCCGGCCCAGATGCAGGCTGAGCCGCGGCAGCGGATGCAGGAAGGCGCGATGGCCTGGCAAGCCGGCCCGGCTGCGCAATCGCAGGCAGCAAAAAACCCGGCGCAGGCCGGGTTTTTCGACGGTCGCAACAACCCGGCCGGCAGGCCGGGCGAGGCGCGGTCAGGCGGTCTGGAGCGCCTTGATGCGCGCGGTCAGGCGGCTCTTGTGGCGGGCGGCCTTGTTCTTGTGGATCAGGCCGCGGGCGCTGAACCGGTCGAGCAGCGGCTGGGCCGACTTGAAGGCTTCCTGGGCGCCGACGGCGTCGTTGGCTTCGAGCGCCTTGAGGACTTTCTTGACGGAGGTGCGCAGCATCGAACGCTGGCTGTTGTTGCGCAGGTTGCGCACGACGGCCTGCTTGGCGCGCTTCTTCGAGGACTTGATGTTGGCCACAATGTATTCCTGGATGGCCCGGGGCTGCCGGGTTTGAGCGTTGGGCGGGAAAACGAACGGGAAATTATGGGCAATTCAGGGGCTTGCGTCAACCGTCGGGGACGGCCGGGAGCGGGGCGGTGAACGCGCCGGACCCGGCGGTGGCCGCGCCACGGCGGACGGGCCTGCTGCGCTCGACCGCGGTGTTCAGCGCGATGACCTTCCTGTCGCGCATCAGCGGCCTGGTCCGCGACCAGGTCTACGCGGCGGTCTTCGGCGCCGGGCCGGCCATGGACGCCTTCGTGGTGGCGTTCCGGATCCCGAACTTCATGCGCCGGCTGTCGGCCGAGGGCTCGTTCTCGATGGCCTTCGTGCCGGTGCTGGCCGAGTACAAGAGCCGCCACGGGCAGGCGGCGGTGAAGGAGCTGATCGACCGCGTCGCCGGCACCCTGACCGCCTTCCTGCTGGTGCTGACCGCCGCGGCGGTGCTCCTGGCGCCGTGGATCATGCCGCTGTTCGCGCCCGGTTTCGGAGCGGAGACCGAGCAGGGTCGCCTGGCGGCCGAGATGCTGCGGATCACCTTCCCGTACGCGCTGTTCATCTCGCTGGCGTCGATGGCCGGCGGCATCCTCAACAGCTACGGGCGCTTCGCGGTGCCGGCGCTGTCGCCGGTGCTGATGAACCTGTCGATGATCGCCGCGGCGCTGTGCCTGGCGCCGCTGCTGCAGTCGTGGGGCTACGACCCGGTGCTGGCGCTGGCCTGGGGCGTGTTCGTCGCCGGCATCCTGCAACTGGGCTTCCAACTGCCGTCGCTGGCGCGGCTGGGCCTGCTGCCGCGGCCGCGCTGGGGCGTGGCGCACGCCGGGGTGCGCAGGATCATGAAGCTGATGGTGCCGACCCTGTTCGGCGCCTCGGTGGTGCAGGTCAACCTGCTGCTGAACACCATCGTCGCCTCGTTCCTGATCGGCGGCAGCGTGACCTGGCTGTACTACACCGACCGGCTGCTGGAGTTTCCGCTGGGCATGTTCGGCGTCGCGATCGGTACGGTGATCCTGCCGCACCTTTCGGGCCGCCACGCCTCGACCGATCCGGAAGGGTTTTCGAAGGCGCTCGACTGGGGCTTCCGGCTGTGCCTGCTGATCGGCGTGCCTGCGTGCCTGGGGCTGATGCTGTGCGCCGAGCCGCTGATCGCGACCCTGTTCCAGCACGGCGAGTTCGGCGCCCGCGACACCGCGATGGCGCGCCTGAGCCTGGTGGCGCAGGCCACGGCGGTGCCGGCGTTCCTGCTGGTCAAGGTGCTGGCGCCGGCGTTCTATTCGCGCCAGGACACGAAGACGCCGGTGAAGGCGGCGGTGGCGTCGGTGATCGGCAACGCGCTGTTCACGGTGATGCTCATGACCGGGTTGCTGCTGCTGACCGGGATCGGGCGCGAGGCGATGGACGCATCGGGCGGCAGGCCGTTCGAGGCGCTGGGGCGCATTCCCGGCGCGCACGCCTGCCTTGCGCTGGCGATCGCGCTGGCCGGCTGGCTCAACGCGATCCAGCTGTGGTGGTACCTGCGACGGGCCGACGTGTACGCGGTGCAGCCGGGATGGCGGCGGTTCCTGCGCCA
>DATCYC010000020.1:2500-3998 GCA_036570525.1 Luteimonas sp. | reverse complement strand
AGGTCGGAACTTACCCGACAAGGAATTTCGCTACCTTAGGACCGTTATAGTTACGGCCGCCGTTTACCGGGGCTTCAGTTCGGAGCTTGCACCCCTCCCTTTAACCTTCCGGCACCGGGCAGGCGTCAGACCCTATACGTCGTCTTGGAAGACTTCGCAGAGCCCTGTGTTTTTAGTAAACAGTCGCCACCCCCTGGTCTGTGCCCCCCGAACCTGGTTGCCCAAGCCCGGGGCCTGCTTATCCCGAAGTTACGCAGGCAATTTGCCGAGTTCCTTCAGCACCATTCTCTCAAACGCCTCGGTATTCTCTACCTGCCCACCTGTGTCGGTTTGGGGTACGGTCTCACGCTGGCGCTGTTTCCAGGAACCGCTCGGCCGCACGGACAATCCGATAAGTCCGCACGACGGTCGCGATCCGTCACGTCCAGCAGGCCGGGGAATATTAACCCCGTTCCCATCGACTACGCCTTTCGGCCTCGCCTTAGGAGCCGGCTCACCCTGCGCGGATTAGCCTTGCGCAGGAACCCTTGGGCTTTCGGCGGGAGTGTTTCTCACACTCCTTGTCGCTACTCATGCCAGCATTCTCACTCGCCATACCTCCAACGGACCTCGCGATCCGCCTTCATCGGCCTAGGCGACGCTCCGCTACCACGTGCCCGGATCGCTCCGGGCACATCCACAGCTTCGGTGTACGGCTTTAGCCCCGATACATCTTCGGCGCAGGACAGCTTGACTAGACCAGTGAGCTGTTACGCTTTCTTTAAAGGATGGCTGCTTCTAAGCCAACCTCCTGGCTGTCTGTGCCTTTCCACATCGTTTTCCACTTAGCGGTAATTGGGGACCTTAGCTGTGGGTCTGGGTTGTTTCCCTTTTCACGACGAACGTTAGCACCCGCCGTGTGTCTCCCGCATAGTCTGTCTTGGTATTCGGAGTTTGCCATGGTTTGGTAAGTCGCAATGACCCCCTAGCCATAACAGTGCTCTACCCCCAAGAAGATTCGTGCGAGGCGCTACCTAAATAGCTTTCGAGGAGAACCAGCTATCTCCGGGTTCGATTAGCTTTTCACTCCTAATCACAGCTCATCCCCGTCTTTTGCAACAGACGTGGGTTCGGGCCTCCAGTTGATGTTACTCAACCTTCACCCTGGCCATGACTAGATC
This sequence comes from Luteimonas sp., assembly GCA_036570525.1. GTDB lineage: Bacteria > Pseudomonadota > Gammaproteobacteria > Xanthomonadales > Xanthomonadaceae > Luteimonas. The sequence goes on along the minus strand of DATCYC010000020.1, from coordinate 2,838 downwards.
ACCCGGTTTCGGGTCTACTGCCCGCGACTATGCGCCCTTATCAGACTCGGTTTCCCTTCGCCTCCCCTATACGGTTAAGCTCGCCACGAACAGTAAGTCGCTGACCCATTATACAAAAGGTACGCAGTCACCCCGAAGGGCTCCTACTGCTTGTACGCACACGGTTTCAGGGTCTATTTCACTCCCTTCACCAGGGTTCTTTTCGCCTTTCCCTCACGGTACTGGTTCACTATCGGTCGGTCAGGAGTATTTAGCCTTGGAGGATGGTCCCCCCATGTTCAGACAGGGTTTCACGTGCCCCGCCCTACTCACTTTTCATCATTCCGGCCCTTTCGCAT
>DATCYC010000019.1:0-4911 GCA_036570525.1 Luteimonas sp. | reverse complement strand
GTCCTCGCCCACCGCGGCCTGCGCGATCAGCCTGGCTTCGCCCTGCATGCGTTCGGCGTGGCGGTCGAGCATGCCCAGCGCGTCGGCGTCGATCACCGGGCCGACGTCGGTGGACAGCTGGCCGGGATCGCCGACCTTGAGCTCGGCCATGGCGCCGGCGAGCATGGTGATGACCTTGTCGGCGATGTCGTCCTGCACGAACAGCACGCGCGCGGCCGAACAGCGTTGGCCGGCGGAGGTGAAGGCCGAGGCCATCACGTCCTTGACCAGCTGTTCGGGCAGCGCCGAGGAGTCGGCGACCAGAGCGTTCTGGCCGCCGGTCTCGGCGATCAGGGTGCCGATCGCACCGTCGCGCGCGGCGAGCGCGCGGTTGATCGCCAGCGCGGTGCCGTTGGAGCCGGTGAACACCACGCCGGCAATGCGCGGGTCGCCGGTCAGGGCGGCGCCGACGGTCACGCCGTCGCCGGGGACCAGCTGCAGCACCGCCTCCGGCACGCCGGCCTCGTGCAGCAGCTTCACCGCCTCGAAACCGACCAGGGTGGTCTGCTCGGCCGGCTTGGCCAGCACGCTGTTGCCGGTGGCCAGGGCGGCTGCGACCTGGCCGATGAAGATCGCCAACGGGAAGTTCCACGGCGAGATGCAGGCGAACACGCCGCGTCCGGCCAGCTGCAGGGTGTTGGTCTCGCCGGTCGGGCTGGGCAGGGATTCGGGCGCGATCAGGGTGCGCGCCTGGCCGGCGTAGTAGCGCAGGAAATCGACCGCCTCGCGCACTTCGGCGACGCCGTCGGGGATGGTCTTGCCGGCCTCCTTCGTGCACAGCGCCATGAACGCCGGCGTGCGCTGCTCCAGCAGGTCCGCGGCGTGCTCGAGGATCGCCGCGCGGCTGGCGACCGGGGTCGCATCCCAGGCCGGCTGCGCTGCCACGGCGTTGTCCATCGCCTGCGCGATCACGGCGGCGTCGGCGGGCTGCCAGTGCCCGACCACCTGGCGACGGTCGGCGGGACTGGTGACTTCCACCGTGTCCGCGGTCGAGGGCTTCGCGCCGGGCACCAGCGGACCTGCGCGCCAGTCGCTGCGCACCGCCGCGTTGACCTGTTCGGCGAGTTCGCGCAGCTGCTCGTCGTTGTAGAGGTTGATGCCCATGGAATTGTCTCGGTCGTGGCCCTGCGAACGGTAGATCTCGCGCGGCAGGGGGATGCGGGGATGCGGAATGGCGTCGAACGCGTCCACGGTCTCGACCGGGTCGCGGACCAGGTCGTCGATGGCCACGTCCTCGTCGGTGATTCGGTTGACGAAGCTGGAGTTGGCGCCGTTCTCGAGCAGGCGCCGGACCAGGTAGGGCAGCAGGTCCTCGTGCGAGCCCACCGGCGCGTAGACGCGGCAGGGCACGTCCAGGCGGTCGGCCGGGATCACCTCGGCGTACAGGTCGTCGCCCATGCCGTGCAGCTTCTGGAACTCGTAGCGGAACCGGCCGTCGGCGTCGCGCGCGCCGCCGATCGCCGCCCGTGCCATGTGGTGGACGGCGGCAATGGTCTGCGCGTTGTGGGTGGCGAACATCGGGTAGACCGCGTCGGTGGCGTCGAGCAGGCGCCGCGCGCAGGCCTGGTAGGACACATCGGTATTGGGCTTGCGCGTGAACACCGGGTAGCCTTCGACGCCGTCGACCTGGGCGCGCTTGATCTCGGTGTCCCAGTACGCGCCCTTGACCAGGCGCACCGGGACGAGGCGGCCGTGGCGACGGGCGAGGTCGGCGATCCAGTCGATCACGAACGGCGCGCGCTTGAGGTACGCCTGGACGACGATGCCCAGGCCGTCCCAGCCGGACAGCGACGGGTCCGACCACGCGGCTTCGAGCACGTCCAGCGACAGTTCCAGGCGGTCGGCTTCCTCGGCGTCGATGGTCATGCCGATGCCGTGCTGCTTCGCGCGTTGGGCGAGATCGAGTATCCGCGGGGCCAGTTCGGCCAGGACCCGTTCGCGCTTGGCGTGCTCGTAGCGGGGGTGCAGCGCGGAGAGCTTGACCGAGATCGACGGCGCCGAAATCTCGTTCTCGAAGGGGCCGTTGCGGCCGATCGCGGCGATTGCGTCGTGGTAGGCCTGCAGGTAGCGGTCGGCATCGTCCCGGGTCAGCGCGGCCTCGCCGAGCATGTCGAACGAATAGCGGTAGCGGGCGTTGTCGCCCTTGCGCCCGCGCGCCAGCGCTTCGGCGATCGTGCGGCCCATCACGAACTGGTGGCCCATGATCTTCATCGCCTGGCGCACGGCCAGCCGGATCACCGGCTCGCCGACCCGCCCGACCAGGCGCTTGAAGGCGTTGTGCACGTCGCGCCGGGTGTCGTCGGCCAGGTCCACCAGGTGGCCGGTGAGCATCAGGCCCCAGGTGGAGGCGTTGACCAGCACCGAGTCGGACTGGCCCATGTGCCGCCTCCAGTCGGCCTCGCCGAGCTTGTCGCGGATCAGCTTGTCGGTCGTTTCCTCGTCCGGGATCCGCAGCAGCGCCTCGGCCACGCACATCAGCAGCACGCCCTCCTCGCTGCCCAGGTCGTACTGGCGCATGAAGGCCTCGATCGCGCCCTGGTCGGCGGCGCGGGCGCGGACCCGGCGCACCAGGTCCGCGGCCGTGGCGCGGATCGCCGCCCGGTCGGCGTCGGGAAGGCGCGCCTGCTCCAGCAGTTCGCCGACGCGTTCAGCCTCGTCGCGGGCCCAGGCAGCGGTGATGGCCGCGCGCAGCGCGGAGGGCTGCGGCGGCAGTTCGGGGGACAGGATGGCGGTCACGGGGCACCCAGGCAGGTAAGGCCGGCGATTCTAGGCCTTGCACGCGCGCGCGAACAGCCATGTGCACAGGGCTCCCGATCGGCGTTGCTTGCCGGCAAACGCCGGTCGCAGCTACCATTTGCAGGCTATCCGTAGCTCGCTACCGTTCCTGCGCACGTTTCCTGGCCCGTTTCCCGGCCGCGTGCGGGCCCGGTTGCGGACTCGCCAGCCATGACGCCAACGAGGCATTCGGGGTTCGATGTGATGCAAGCCGGTCAGCTGAAACAATTGCGCACCAAGCGGTGGGCCACGCTCCCCTGCGGGATGGGCCTGGGCATGCTCGGGTTGTCCGCCAGCGCATTCGCGCAGTCCGCCGACCCGGTGGAATGGCAGCTCAACATGGGCCGCGGCGTCACCACGCTGTCGAACCACGCCTACGACGCCCACATGATGGCGCTGTGGATCTGCGTGGGCATCGGCGTGGTGGTCTTCGCGGCGATGGCCTACGCGATCTTCGCCTTCCGCAAGTCCAAGGGCGCGGTCGCGGCGACGTTCACCCACAACACCACCGCCGAGGTGATCTGGACGGTCATCCCGGTGCTGCTGCTGATCGGCATGTCCTGGCCGGCCACCACCAAGCTGATCGCGATGTACGACACCCGCGACTCGGAAATGACGGTCAAGGTCACCGGCTACCAGTGGATGTGGAAGTACGAGTACCTGGGCGAGGACGTGGCGTTCATCAGCCGCCTGGACGGCGAGAGCGACCGCATGCGCCAGAGCGGCGAGGGCCGACGATGGAGGCCAACCCGAACTACCTGCTCGATGTCGACAGGATGCTGGTGCTGCCGGTCGACACCAAGGTCCGCTTCGTGATCACCGCCGACGACGTCATCCACTCCTGGTGGGTGCCGGCGCTGGGCTGGAAGCAGGACGCGATCCCGGGCATCGTCAACGAGGCCTGGGCCGACATCCGGACGCCCGGCATCTACCGTGGCCAGTGCGCCGAGCTGTGCGGCAAGGACCACGGCTTCATGCCGATCGTGGTCAAGGCCGTGCCGAAGGCCGAGTACCGGCAGTGGCTTGCTTCGCAGAAGGCCGCCAACGCGCCGGTGCCGACCCCCGTCGCCGCGCCTGCGCCGGCCGCACCGGCCGAGGCCGCCCCGGCGGTCGAAGAAACCGATGCCGCGCCTGCCACCGCGCAGCTGAACCCGCAGCCCGTCGCCCCGGCGGCCGGCTGATCGATCGTCCGGCCCGCCGCAACAACACGACGCTGTAACAGACAAGCACACCCGAGGTAGGCAGCACATGTCCACGTATCCCGCAGCCGCAGACAGCTCCCAGGTCCACGACGACCACGGCCACAAGCAGAGCTTCGTCGACCGTTGGTTCTTCTCGACCAACCACAAGGACATCGGCACGCTGTACCTGCTCTTCAGCTTCACGATGGCCATCATCGGCGCCGCGTTCTCGGTGGTGATCCGCAGCGAGCTGACGATCCCGGGCCTGCAGCTGGTCGATCCCCAGTTCTTCAACCAGATGACCACCATGCACGCGCTGGTGATGATCTTCGGCGCGATCATGCCGGCCTTCGTCGGCCTGGGTAACTGGATGATCCCGCTGCAGATCGGCGCGCCGGACATGGCGCTGCCGCGCATGAACAACTGGTCGTTCTGGATCCTGCCGTTCGCCTTCATCATGCTGCTGGGCACGCTGTTCCTGCCCGGCGGCGCGCCGGCCGGCGGCTGGACCATGTACCCGCCGCTGATGCTGCAGGGCGGCGCCAACGTGGCCTTCACCATCTTCGCGGTGCACATGATGGGCATCAGCTCGATCATGGGCGCGATCAACATCATCGCCACCGTGCTCAACATGCGTGCCCCGGGCATGGACCTGCTGAAGATGCCGCTGTTCAGCTGGAGCTGGCTGATTACCGCGTTCCTGCTGATCGCGGTGATGCCGGTGCTCGCCGGCGCGGTGACGATGCTGCTGACCGACAAGTTCTTCGGCACCTCGTTCTTCAACGCGGCCGGCGGCGGCGACCCGGTGATGTACCAGCACATCTTCTGGTTCTTCGGCCACCCCGAGGTCTACATCATGATCCTGCCGGCGTTCGGCATCGTCAGCGAGATCATCCCGACGTTCTCGCGCAAGCCG
>DATCYC010000018.1:0-3477 GCA_036570525.1 Luteimonas sp. | reverse complement strand
GTCCGCCCGGAAATGTCCACCGTGCCCGACGCCGTCGTCCGCATCGAGCGGTTGCGCAGCGCCCGCATCGCCCGCCTGCGCGACCTGGGCGTTGCGGCGCTGGGGCAGCCCGAAGGCATCGCCACCGCGCGCCGGCGGCTCGCGGAAATCCTGCTGATCGCCAAACCGGGCGACCCGATCGCCGCCGACCTGCGCGAACGCATCGTCCTGGCCGAACACTACGGGCAGTTCCGCCCCGGCCAGCAGTTCACCGACGGGCTGGAGCACGGCGCGCGCGGACCGCAGATGGTGGTCGTGCCGCACGGCGCGTACCGCATGGGTGCGGGGGCGGACGACACGCGCGCCGACGACATCGAGCGCCCGCAGCATGCGATCCGCTTCGACCGGGGATTCGCGATGTCGATCACCGAGGTCACGGTGGGCGACTACCGCCGCTTCATCAACGCCACCGGGCGCGAGACGCGCGCGCAACGCCGCGGCTATTCGATGGCATACGACGAGCGCAGCGGCAACTTCGCGCGCGTGAGCGGCGTCGACTGGCGCAGCGACTACGCTGGCGCCCCGGCCGGCGAGGACCTGCCGGTCCTGCATGTGAGCGCCAGGGATGCCGAGGCCTACGCCCAGTGGCTGTCCGAACAGAGCGGGCATCGCTACCGCCTGCCCAGCGAGGCCGAGTTCGAGTACGTGCTGCGCGCCGGCAGCACCTCGGTCTATCCGTGGGGCGAGGGCACGCCGCCGCGCGACGCGGGCAACTTCACCGGCGGGCGCGACCGCTCGCCGACCGGCCGCCAATGGAACAACGCCTTCGACAACTACGGCGATGGCTACTGGGGGCCGGCGCCCGCTGGACACTTCGCGGCCAATTCGTGGGGTGTCCGCGGACTTGCAGGAAATGTGAGCGAGTGGGTGGCCGACTGCTGGCATGATGGCTATCGGCGCGCGCCGACGGACGGGACGGCCTGGCTCAATCCGGGCTGCCGGACGCGGGTGGTGCGCGGTGGCTCCTGGGCCAGCGCGCCGGCCCAGACGCGCTCGTCGTGGCGCGCGCCCGCGGGCGTGGACAGCACCAACGGGCGGATCGGCTTCCGCGTGGTGCGCGAGATCTAGCAGGAAGGGAGTAGAAGCAGATGCGTCGGAATCCTTTCGGAAGCGGGCAGGCCCGGCAGGGCGGGCGGCGCGGGTTCGGCTTCAGCCCGCGCCTGTTGATCCTGGTGGCGTTCATCGCCTACGGCGCCTACTACTATTTCTCCAACCGCTCGACCGATCCGCTGACCGGCGAGACGGTGCTGATCGACAAGTCCATATCGCCGCAGGACGAGAAGGCGCTCGGCCTGCAGGCCTACCAGGAGATCCTGGCGCAGGAGAGCCCGGTCGACCCGGACTCGCAGATCTCGCGCCAGGTGCGAGAGATCGCGCAGCGCCTGATCGCGAAGGTGCCGGAGGTCGAGGACGCGCTGGCCGCCGAGAACGGCATGCAGGCGCAGCACATCGAGGACTCCTTCGACTGGGCCGTGACCGTGCTGCAGTCCGACCAGGCCAATGCGTTCTGCCTGCCCGGCGGCAAGATGGCGGTCTACACGGGCCTGGTGCCGGTGGCGCAGAACGCCGACGCGATGGCGATCGTGATGGGCCACGAGATCACCCACGCCCTGCTGCGCCACGGCGCGCAGCGCATGACCGAGCAAAAGCTGGCGCAGCTCGGCCAGATGGCCGGCGCGATGAGCGGCATGGACCAGCAGCAGATGCAGATGGCGATGTCCATCTACGGCTACGGGCGCTCGCTGCCGTATGCGCGCAAGCAGGAATCGCAGGCCGACGAGATGGGCCTGATGCTGGCCGCGGCGGCCTGCTACAACCCGGAGGAGGCGATCGCGCTGTGGGAGCGCATGGGCCAGGCCAGCGGTGGCCAGGCGCCGCCGGAGTTCGCTTCCACGCACCCGAGCTCGGCCACCCGCATCGAGAACCTCAGGGCGCTGATGCCGAAGGCGCAGGAGTATCGCGAGCGGTTCTGCACCGGCGGTGCAGCCGGTTCGCTGTGAGCCGGATGCGCATGTAGGAGCGGCTTCAGCCGCGAGCTCTTGCCGCCGCTGGTCTGAAGATCAAAGCTCGCGGCTGAAGCCGCTCCTACAAAAACCGGACTCGGCTCAGAACGACATGAACATCCCGCCGTTGACCGGGATGTTGGCGCCGGTGATGAAACCGGCGTCGTCCGCGGCGAGGAAGGCCACGGTGCGGGCGATCTCGTCTGGCTGCCCGAGCCGGCCAACCGGCACGTCGGCGACGATGCGGTCGCGGATTTCCTGCGACATCGCCATCACCAGCGCGGTTTCGCAGTAGCCCGGCGACACCGAGTTCACCGTCACGCCCTTGCGCGCGACTTCCCGCGCCAGCGCCATCGTGAAGCCGTGCATCCCGGCCTTGGCCGCGGCGTAGTTGGTTTGCCCGAACTGGCCGGTCTGTCCGTTCACCGAGCTGATGTTGACGATCCGGCCGAAGCCGCGCGTCGCCATGCCTTCGACCGCGTGGCGGCAGAGGTTGAACACGCCATCCAGGTTCACCCGCAGCACCGCGTCCCACTGCTCGCGCTGCATCTTGCGCAGGGTGGTGTCGCGGGTGATGCCGGCGGCATTGACCAGGATGTCGAGCGCGCCGTGCGCGGCGACGATGTCTTCGACCAGGCGGCCGCAGGCGTCGAAATCGGAGACGTCGCCGGCGGCGAAATGGATGTCGAGGCCGGCGGTTTCCCGGCTGAACGCCTCGATGCGTTCGTCGCGGTCGCCCAGGTCGATGGCGACGACGGTGCGGCCCTGCGCCGCCAGTGACCTGCAGATCGCGGTGCCGAGACCGCCGATACCGCCGGTGACGGCAGCGATGCGCTTGTCCAACGTGGATCCCCCGTGACTTCGTTACTTGCCGCCCTTGGCGGCGTCCTTGTCCTTGCCCGTGGCGGGCGCGGCGGACGCGTTGGGGTTGCGCCCCATGCCGGCGACCAGGTTCTCCTGGAAGTCCTTCCACATTTCCATGTTGCGCTCGGTGAGCTGGTTCATCATCGACCAGGGGGTCTGCCCGAGCATGCTGCCCATCTGCTGGCGGAACTGGCCCTGCTGCTCCATGAAGGTCTGCATCGAGCGGTCGAGGTAGGTGCCCATGAAGCCCTGCAGCGAGTCCCCGTACAGGCGGATGATCTGGCTCAGCAGCTGGGTCGACAGCATCGGCTGCCCATCCTGTTCATGCTCGGCGATGATCTGCAGCAGCACCTGCCGGGTCAGGTCATCGCCGCTCTTGGCGTCGCGGACCTCGAAGTCCTCGCCGTCGACGATCAGCTGGCGGACATCCTCGATGGTGATGTAGCTGGAGATGTCGGTGTCGTAGAGGCGACGGTTCGGGTATTTCTTGATGACGCGCGTCTTGGTCATGGAGCAAAGGCTCTAACTGATGCGTCCCTGCAGCATGGCGCAGTGCAGCACGGGTTGCAAG
>DATCYC010000017.1:0-3200 GCA_036570525.1 Luteimonas sp. | reverse complement strand
CAGCGACAGGCCGGTGGCGCGGTAGTCGGACAGGATCTCCTCGCCCATGGCCGGCGCCGGCAGCGCGATGATGTCTTCGTCGGGACTGCCCGGCAGCAGCGGCCGCTGGCGTTCGATGCCGGCGACCTGCCAGCGCGCGTCGTTGCGATGGCCGGCCAGGCTGCGCAGCGCGCCGGCTTCGGCGAGCGCGCGGCGCGCCTTCTCGTCAAGGTTCGCGCGCAGGCACAGGTCGGCGACGTTGCGGAACGGATGCTGCGCACGCGCGGTGGTGATGGCGTTGGCGACGTCTTCGGACAGCCCGCGGATCTCGCGCAGGCCGAGGCGGATCGCGGGTTGATCCTTGCAGGAACGCACTTGGGCGCGACCCGGCGTTCCAGGCAAGACCCCATCGCGCCCGAGTGCGCTCCTGCGAGGGGACGGATCGACCAGCGCGTTGTCCCAGTCGCTGTGCACCACGTCGACCGGCAGGAACTCCACGCCCTCCCGCGCGCCCCTGCCCCGCCGCGCGTCCTGCACGATCTGGCTCGGCGAGTAGAACCCCATCGGCTGCGCGTTGAGCAGCGCGCAGGCGAACGCAGCGGGTTCGTGGCGCTTGAGCCAGCAGCTGGCATAGACCAGCTTGGCGAACGAAGCGGCGTGGCTCTGCGGGAAACCGTACGAGCCGAAACCCTTGATCTGCTCGAAGATCTGGTCGATGAACTCCGGGGCGTAATCCTGCTTCAGCATCAGCGCACGGATGCGCTCGCGGTGCGGCTCCATGTCGCCGCCGTGGCGCCACGCGGCCATCGAACGCCGCAGGCCGTCGGCTTCCTCCGGCGTGTAGCCGGCATGGATCACCAGTTCCATCACCTGCTCCTGGAACAGCGGCACGCCCAGCGTCGGGCCGAGGATCTCCTCGATGCCCGCCGACGGATACGTCACCAACTCCTTCCCCTGCCGCCGCCGCAGGTAGGGATGCACCATGTCGCCCTGGATCGGCCCCGGCCGCACGATCGCCACCTCGACCACGAGGTCGTAGAACCTGCGCGGCCGCAGCCGCGGCAGCATCGCCATCTGCGCGCGCGATTCGATCTGGAACACGCCGACGGTGTCGGCCAGGCAGACCATGTCGTAGGTCGCGTCGTCTCCGGACGGGATCGTGGCGAGCTCCAGGTCGCGTCCGCGATGCACGCGTACCAGGTCCATTGCCTTGCGCAGGCAGGTCAGCATGCCCAGCGCCAGGCAGTCGACCTTGAGCATGCCCATCGACTCGAGATCGTCCTTCTCCCACTGGATGATGGTGCGCTCGTCCATCGCCGCGTTCTCCACCGGCACCAGCTGCCACAGCGGCTGGTCGGAGATCACGAAGCCGCCGACGTGCTGCGACAGGTGGCGCGGGCGGCCGCGCAGCATGTCGGTCACCGCCAGCACGCGCGCGATCAGCGGGTTGTCGATGTCGAAGCCGGCCTCGCGCAGGCGCTGTTCCATCGGCGTCTCGCCGTTGCCCCAGCCGTGGCACTCGGCGAGCAGTGCGACCTGGTCCGGCGGCAGGCCGAAGGCCTTGGCCACGTCGCGCACCGCGCTCTTGCCGCGATAGCGGATCACCGTGGCGGCCAGCGCGGCGCGGGTGCGGCCGTACTTGTTGTAGACGTACTGGATGACCTCCTCGCGGCGCTCGTGCTCGAAGTCGACGTCGATGTCGGGGGGTTCGTCGCGCGCCTTCGACAGGAAGCGCGCCAGCAGCAGGCGGCTCTCGACGGGATTGACCGCGGTGATCCCGAGCGCGAAGCAGACCGCGGAGTTGGCGGACGAGCCGCGACCCTGGCAGAGGATCTTCCTCTCGTTGGCGAAGCGGACGATGTCCTCGACGGTGAGGAAGAAGGCCTCGTACCCGAGCTCGGCGATCAGCGCCAGTTCGTCTTCGATCTGTTTCACGACCTGCGCGGGCGCACCCTCGGGCCAGCGCCTGCGCATGCCGGTTTCGGTGAGCTTGCGCAGATGCGAAGCCGGCGTTTCGCCCTTCGGCACCAGCTCGGCCGGGTAGTCGTATTTCACCTCGCGCAGGTTGAAGGTGCAGCGCCGTGCCAGTTCGACCGCGGCGGCCAGCAACGCCTGCCCGCCCGCCACCCGTGAATGGATGTTGCCCAGCGCGCGGCGCGTGCGCAGGTGGCGCTCGCCGTTGCGGAACAGGTGCGCGCCGCATTCGGCCAGCGGCAGGCCGTGGCGGATCGCGGTGACCGTGTCCTGCAGCACGCGCTGGCGGCGCGTGGCCATGTGCACGTCGCCGGCCGCGAGCGGGACGAGTTGCAACTCGCCGGCCAGCGCGATCAGGCGCGCCAGGCGCGCGGCATCGTCGTCTTCGCGGTGCAACTCCACCGCCAGGTGCGCGCGGTCGCCGAAGACGTTGCGCAGCCACGCGCCCTCGCCCGGTTCCGGCTCCGCACCGGGCAGCCACAGCGCGAACAGGCCGGTGGCGTCGTTGTCGAAGGCTTCCCTTTCGACATCGGCACGGCCAAGCCGGTATTCGCCCTTCTCCGCCGCGCGCCGCGCGACGGTGATCAGCCGGCACAGCTGCGAATAGCCGGTGCGGTCCTCGACCAGCAGCACCAGCCGCAGCCCGTCGTCGAGGCGGAACTCGGCGCCGACGACGAGGTGGATGCCGGTGACTTCCGCCGCGTCGCGCGCGCGCACGATGCCGGCCAGGGAGCATTCGTCGGTGATCGCCAGCGCCTCGTAGCCGCAGCGGGTGGCGCGTTCGAACAGTTCCTCTGCGCTGGCAGCGCCGCGCAGGAAGCTGAAGTCGGACAGGCAGTGCAGTTCGGCGTAGGCCGGCGCGTCGCCGTGCGGATCGTCGTTGGCCGCGCCGCGCAGGCGCTCGCGCATGCGGGCGATGCGGGGGGCGCGGGCGCCGGGGGTATCGGGAGCGACGCCTGGGGGAAGGTTCATGCGAACCAGCCGTGCAACATCCAGCCTCCCTGTTCCCCGACCGGGGCGAAGGCCCAGGCGCGCTGGCCCTGCGAGGTTTCGATGACGTAGTAGTCGCGGCGTGCGTCGTCGCCGTCCCACCAGCCGCTTTCGAGGCGCTCGGGGCCGGAGACGATGCGCGGGCACGGGTCACGCAGCGGGATGGGTCTGGCCAGCAACCATGCCGGGCGCGGCGGACGCGGCGGCGCGGGTTGCGCGCACAGGGCGTCGTCATCGATACCGGCGCGGCGCCAGGC
>DATCYC010000016.1:0-2225 GCA_036570525.1 Luteimonas sp. | reverse complement strand
GGCCGGGCACCGATCGGCCGCCGCTATAATCGCGCCATGTCCAGACCGCCCGACCACGACCAGGAACACGACCACGGCGTTGCCGTGGAAACAGGCAAGCCGGAAGTGGCGCGGCCGCCGCTGTATTCCGTCCTGCTGCTGAACGACGACTACACCCCGATGGACTTCGTGATCGACGTGCTGATCCGCTTTTTCGGCATGAACCTCGACAAGGCCACCCAGGTCATGCTGCACGTCCACACCCGCGGCCGCGGCGTTTGCGGGGTCTTCACGCGCGAAGTCGCTGAATCGAAGGTGGCGCAGGTCAACGAGTATTCGAGGCTCAACCAGCACCCGCTGCTGTGCACGATGGAGAAAGCCTGAGGGCGCATCGGCGGAACGCTGAGTCCCATTGCGCGGCTCGCCCCGGGGTGACTTGCGGGACGGGCAGGAAAAGACCTACAAGGAAGCCATGGCGGGGAAGTGGAAAACCCCGCGGCCACCCCCATCTGGGTTGTAGTGATTTCCGGAGGCTCCCGCCCCATGTTCAGCAAGGATCTCGAATACACCATCGGCCAGTGCTACAAGCACGCCCGCGAGGCGCGCGACGAGTACATGACGGTCGAACACCTGTTGCTCGCGCTGCTCGACAACCCGTCGGCGGAGGCCGTCCTGAAGGCGACCGGCGCCGACTTCCACCGACTGCGAGGCGACCTGGAACAGGCGATCGCCAGCTCGGTGTCGCGCCTGCCCGAGGACGATGGCCGCGACACCCAGCCGACGCTCGGCTTCCAGCGCGTGCTGCAGCGTGCGGTCTACCACGTGCAGTCCTCGGGCAAGAAGGAGGTCACCGGCGCCAACGTGCTGGTGGCGATCTTCGGCGAGAAGGATTCGCACGCGGTCTACTACCTCAACCAGCAGGACGTCTCGCGCCTGGACGTGGTGAACTATCTTTCGCACGGCATCGCCAGGCACGGCGAAGGCGAGTCGGCGGAGATGGAGGACCTGACCGCCAAGGCCGAGGCCGCCGAGGCCGAAACCAAGGGCGATGCCCTGACCGAGTTCGCGGTCAACCTCAACGTGCTCGCCCAGGAAGGCCGGATCGACCCGCTGGTTGGCCGCGGCGCGGAGGTCGAGCGCACCATCCAGGTACTGTGCCGCCGGCGCAAGAACAACCCGCTCTACGTCGGCGAGGCCGGCGTGGGCAAGACCGCGCTGGCCGAGGGCCTGGCGCGGCGCATCGTCGAAGGCGACGTGCCCGAGGTGCTGAAGGAGGCGGTCATCTACTCGCTGGACCTTGGCGCCCTGGTCGCCGGCACCAAGTACCGCGGCGACTTCGAAAAGCGCCTGAAGGCAGTACTGGCGGCGCTGAAGAGCGTGCCCAACGCGGTGCTGTTCATCGACGAGATCCACACCATCATCGGCGCCGGCTCGGCGTCGGGCGGCACCATGGACGCCAGCAACATGATCAAGCCGGCGCTGGCGTCGGGCGACCTGCGCTGCATCGGCTCGACCACGTTCCAGGAGTACCGTGGGATCTTCGAAAAGGACCACGCGCTGGCGAGGCGCTTCCAGAAGATCGACATCGTCGAGCCGACCGTGGGCGAGGCGGTGGAGATCCTGCGCGGCCTGCGCCCGCGCTACCAGGAGCACCACGACGTGCTCTACACCGACGACGCGCTGCAGGCCGCCGTCGACCTGTCGGTCAAGCACATCGGCGACCGCCTGCTGCCGGACAAGGCCATCGACGTGATCGACGAGGCCGGCGCCCGCCAGCAGCTGTTGCCCGATGACGAGCGCCACACCCTGATCGACGTCGAGGAGATCGAGGAGATCGTCGCGAAGATGGCGCGGATCCCGGCCAAGCAGGTCAGCGTCTCCGACAAGGACGTGCTCGAACACCTGGAGCGCAACCTGAAGATGGTGATCTTCGGCCAGGACCCGGCGATCGAGACCCTGACCTCGGCGATCAAGCTGGCCCGTTCGGGCCTTGCCAATCCCGACAAGCCGATCGGCAACTTCCTGTTCGCCGGCCCCACCGGCGTGGGCAAGACCGAGGTGACCAAGCAGCTCGCGCTGCAGCTGGGCATCGAGCTGGTGCGCTTCGACATGAGCGAGTACATGGAATCGCATTCGGTCAGCCGCCTGATCGGCGCGCCCCCGGGCTACGTCGGCTTCGACCAGGGCGGCCTGCTGACCGAGAAGATCGTCAAGACGCCGCACTGCGTGCTGCTGCTCGACGAGGT
>DATCYC010000015.1:0-8821 GCA_036570525.1 Luteimonas sp. | reverse complement strand
CCTCAAGGCCGCCAGGCTGGTCAGGTAGTCGTCGAAGTCGCGCGATCCGGTGCGACACCGCAAGCAGGTTCCGGAGGAACGCAACATGCCAGACTTTTCAATCCTGCTCGGCTCGCCGCGACTCGACATCGCCGCCGCGGGCGGCCCTTCGGTCAAGAAGCGTCCTCCCGACGACGATCCGGATGCCATACGTCGCATCCAGCGCGCGCTGGTGGAGCTGGGCTTCCCCTTGCCGAAGTCGTTTCCGGGCGGGGCGTCGGGCGAACCCGACGGCCTGTTTGGCCCGGAAACCTTCAACGCCGTTCATGCCTTCCAGAAGCGCGAGTTCCCCGGCCAGTACGGGCAGTGGGACGGCCGCGTCGGCAAGAACACGCTGGCGAAGATGAGCGCGAAACTGCCCAGGACGACGCCGGAGGAGGGGGAGTCGATCCGCCAGCCGCTGCTGGTGTCGACGCAGTCGCGCTGCACGACGAAGGGTGACCGGCCGTCGTTGACGCTGCCGGGCATCAGGCGCGTATAGCGGGATGGCCCTGCACGACGATGCCGGACACGATCACCGCAAGTTTCACGCTCAAGCTGGAAGGCAGGTTGCTGGACTTCGCCGTCGCCGTGCCGTCGCGCCCGATCACGCTCCGGGAACTGTTGCCCTCGCTGTTCGAGTTCAACCGGCAGTTGCTCGACCACGCCATTGACCGCGAGGCGAAAGCCGGACGACGCATCTCCTGCCGCGCGGGATGCGGGGCGTGCTGCAGGCAACTGGTTCCCATCGGCGCGATCGAAGCGGCGATCGTGCGGGACTGGGTGGACGGGCGTCCGCCCGATGAAGCGGAAACGATCCGCGCGCGCTTCGGCGAGGCAGTGGCCAGGTTGAAGGCAGCCGGCCTCCACGGCAGGCTCGAAGACCGGGCGTCGCTGCGCACGGCCGAACAGATGCGCGCGCTCGGGCTGGACTATTTCAGGGCAGGGGTTGCCTGCCCTTTCCTGGTCGACGAATCGTGCGGCATCTACGCAGTGCGGCCGATGAAATGCCGCGAGTACCTGGTGACATCACCCGCGGCCAACTGTGCCGACCCCACGCCGGACGGCGTGAGGATGGTGGGTCTGCCGGGCAGTTTCCTGCGTGTCCTGCTGGAGCTGGAGCAGTGGTTGACCGGGCGCGATCCGGAATGGTTGCCGCTGAGCCTCCTGTTCGAAGTGGAGCCTGTCGAAGTCCCGGCGCGACGACCCGGGCCCGAACTGTTCGAGCGTTTCCTGGCCGAATTCGTGTCCGGCGCGGCTAAGCGGAGAGCGGCCGGAGGCGATGGCGCCATCGCGGAATGACAGGCGACGTTTCGACTGGGTGCGAACCGTCGCCCTACGCCACCAGCAGCGCCAGCCGCACCACCTGCGCCAACCCCTCGTCGATCCGGGTCTCCAGGTGCTCGCGCCACCACGACGCCGGTCGCGCCGGTTCGCCGGGCGGGATCAGCGCGGTATCGTTGGCCATGCGTGCGGCCAGCGCGGCAGGCAGCGCGGCGCGGTCGCGCGTGCCGTCGAGCAGGCGCAGCAATTCGCGGGTCAGCGGGCTCTCGAGCCGGACCACGGAAGGCCGCAGGCTGGCCCGTGCAGCCGGGCGTTCATGTGCTGCGCAACACGCCCGTTCACGCGGCCAGCTTGAGTGCCAGCGTTGCCACGATCGCCTCGCGCAGCTGGTTGGGGGAGACCGGCTTGTACAGCACCGGGATCTTCGCGGC
Organism: Luteimonas sp.; assembly: GCA_036570525.1. Taxonomy (GTDB): domain Bacteria; phylum Pseudomonadota; class Gammaproteobacteria; order Xanthomonadales; family Xanthomonadaceae; genus Luteimonas. Next base: position 7,088 of record DATCYC010000015.1, on the reverse strand, counting down.
GCTGATCTCGCGCAGGCGATCGCTCTTGGTCTCGCCGGTGATCAGCAGGCGTGCGAACGGGGGATGCGACGCCGAGCCGTAATGCCGCGCCAGCGCGTTGAGCACGTCCAGCCCGCTGCGGCCATCGCCTAGCTTGAGATCGCTGATCACGATATCCGGAGGCCGCACCCACGACTGCGCGACCTGCATCGCCTGCCTGCCGTCTTCGGCGGTACGGACCTGGCAACCCCAGCTTTCCATGAGGACCTGGATGCCTTCGAGGATGATCGGCTCGTCATCGATGACCAGTACGCGCAGCCCCGACACGTCCAGTGGCTGGTCGGAGGCCGCAGGCGCGGCGATCTCCGGACGGGGCGTCGCGGCCATCGGGACGTGCACGCTGAACAGGCAGCCGTGTCCAAGCTGGGAATGCAGGGTGATCGGGATCTCCAGCAGCGCGCACAGGCGCTGTACCGTCGCCAGTCCGAGGCCGAGGCCGGGACGTTCGCCGGACCTGGGCGGGCAGTTCGCCTGGTAGAACTCCTCGAACACGCGCGCCCGATGCTCGTCCGCGATGCCCGGTCCCGTGTCCCAGACGTCGATGCGCAGTCCGCCCGACTGCCGCCGCGCGCCCACCAGCACGCCGCCGCTGTTGGTGTAGCGGATCGCGTTGCAGACCAGGTTGTTGAGGATGCGCGCCAGCATGACCCGGTCGCAGCGCACCCATGCGTCGGTCTTGCGCAGCTGCAGGCGCAGGCCGCGCTTTTCCGCGGCCATGCGGAAGGTCCGGCTGATCTCGTCGAACAGGCCGTCGAGCGGAAAGTCGCTCAGCGAAGGCTGCATCGCGCCGGCATCCAGGCGAGACAGGTCGAGCAGTTCGTTGAACAGGTGGTCGAGCGAGCCGACGCAATCCTGGATGTGGGCAATGCGGCTCAACCGTGCCGGATCCTTCTCGCCAAGCGACAGCGCCGAGGAGAACAGCGTCAGCGCGTACAGCGGCTGGCGCAGGTCGTGGCTGGCCGCGGCCAGGAACAGCGCGCGCGCCTGGCTGGCAGTTTCGAGTGCGGCGTTCTGGCGACGCAGCTTCAGGGCCTGTTCGATCCTGAACTGCAGGCGGTAGTCGGCGTTGCGCAGGGCGTCCGCGGCCGCGTTGAAGCCTTGCTGCAGGTAACCGATCTCGCCGTCGGCGGTAACGGGAATGGATGCCGGCAGTTCGCCGCGGGTCAGGCGCCTGGCCGCATCGGCGAGCGAGGTAATCGGCGCCCCGAGCCTGCGCGCGCTGCGCCACACGATCAGTCCGGCGGCCACCAGGCCGCAGGCAAGCAGCAACAGTGCTTTCAGCGCCTGTGCGCGCTGCGCGGCGAACACGTCCCGCAGGCTGATCTCGATCCGCATCATCCCCGGCGCGCCGCCGGCATGCGCGGCGGGAATGGGCTGCGTGAGGATGCGCGTGCCGGTATCGGCGTCGCCCGGCCTGCCGGCCCCGGCGAGGACCCTGCCGTCGGCAGAGATGATCTGGACGTGGTTGAAACCCTGGCGCTGGTTGGCTACCGAGGCGATGCGCTGCAGCGCGCCGAGATCGGCGCGGGCCAGTGGGACCGTGGCGATCTCGGCGACCTGCAGGGCCGCCGCCTGTGCTTCCGCCCGGGCGAGGGTGCGCAGCTCCTGCAGGTGCCAATAGGTGGAAAAACCAAGCAGCAACAGGGCAATGACGGTGGTCGGCAGCAGGGCGAACAGGCACAACCGACGGAACAGCCAACCATCGAGCCCGCCGCCGCCGTTGGCGGAGACAAGCGTCTCGTCGAGGCGATTCGTGCTGAATATGCGCAAGGCCGGGGGACCCCACCAATCCGGGCACCGTGCAAACAGGTGCGGCTGTGTTTGAAACGGCCCGGAGCGCAGATAGCGGCCAGGGAGGCCGGAACCCGCCAATGGAAGGTCGGAACAATTCCCGTGGAGCGGCGATGCCTGCGTCCGCGGGGCTGCAGAGCAAACTATTCAGGCCTCATTAACACAGCGTCATGTTCGCGTCAACAGGCGCGCGATCGCGCCTCGTGCAGATGACGGTGTGTCGAGGCGGAACGATCGGCGTGCGATGCCGGCCCGCGCAGCGGCGCACGCCCGGAGGTCATGCGCGCAGGCCGGGAATCCCGACCCGGCACTTCAAACCGCAAACTGGCGCGCCTGGAGGGATTCGAACCCCCGACCAATGGCTTCGGAAGCCACTACTCTATCCGGCTGAGCTACAGGCGCCCGGCCGGCTATTGTCCACAATCGCGCCCGGCTGCGCGAGTCGCGTACGCTTTGCCCATGTCCTACGAACGTTTCCATCCCGCCCCGGTGCCGCCCTGGCGGGAGCGGCTGGGCCTGTACTGGAAGCTGACCCGCGGCGACCGCCCGATCGGCTGGCTGCTGCTGCTGTGGCCGACCTGGTGGGGGCTGTGGATCGCCGCCGGGGGCGTGCCGCCGTGGTGGACGCTGGTGGTGTTCTCGCTGGGCGTGTGGCTGACGCGTTCGGCCGGCTGCGTGATCAACGACTACGCCGACCGCTGGCTCGACCCGCAGGTCGAGCGCACGAAGGACAGGCCGCTGGCCACCGGCGCGGTGCGCGGGCGCGAGGCGCTGGCGCTGTTCGCGGTGTTGATGCTGGCCGCGTTCGCGCTGGTGCTGACGATGAACCGGCTCACGATCCTGATGAGCTTCGTCGGCGTGGCGCTGGCGGCCAGCTACCCGTACCTGAAGCGCTACACCTACCTGCCGCAGGTGTACCTGGGGATGGCGTTCGGCTGGGGCATCCCGATGGCGTTTGCGGCAGTGCAGGGCACGGTGCCGCCGGTGGCGTGGCTGCTGTACGGCGCCAACATCCTGTGGTCGACCGCCTACGACACCTGGTACGCGATGGTCGACCGCGACGACGACATCCGCATGGGGTCGAAGTCGACCGCGATCCTGTTCGGCGACGCCGACCTGGTGATCCAGGGCGTGCTGTACGCGCTGGTGTTCGCGGCGCTGGCTCTGGCAGGACAGCAGGCGGGGCTGGGGCGCTGGTACTTCGGTGGGCTGGGCGTGGCGGTATTGCTGGTGGTGTACGAGTTCGTGATCGCCCGCCATCGCGACCGCGACGCCTGCTTCCGCGCCTTCCTGCACAACCACTGGGTGGGGCTGGCGGTCTTCGCCGGCATCGCGCTGGACTACTTCATGGCGGCCGGCGCGAACGCCTGAGCCGCGTCGCCATGGCCTGCGGCATGCGCACCGGCCGTGCCGCCTTGCGCCGGCGCGCCGGCGATCAGATCCCGCCGATGCAGACGTACTTGAGTTCGGTGTAGTCGTGCAGGCCATGGCGTGAGCCTTCGCGGCCGACGCCGGACTGCTTCACGCCGCCGAACGGCGCCACTTCGGTGGAGACCAGCCCGGTGTTGATGCCGACGATGCCGCATTCCAGCGCCTCGGCCACGCGCCAGCCGCGGGCCAGGTCGCGGGTGTAGAAGTAGCCGGCCAGCCCGACCTCGGTGTCGTTGGCCAGCGCGATCGCCTGCGCCTCGCTGTCGAAGCGGAACAGCGGCGCGACCGGGCCGAAGGTTTCCTCGCGCGCGATGCGCATGCCCGCATCCACGTCCAGCAGCACCGTCGGCTGGTAGAAGGTGCCGCCCAGCGCGTGGCGCGCGCCGCCCATCGCCACGCGCGCGCCACCGGCGAGTGCGTCGGCCACGTGTTCCTCCACCTTCGCCAGCGCGTTGGCGTCGATCAGCGGGCCCTGGTCGGTCGCGCCCTGCAGGCCGTCGCCGACCTGCAGCTTCGCCACCGCCGCGCACAGCTTTTCGGCGAACGCGTCGTACACCGCCGCGTGCACGAACAGGCGGTTGGCGCACACGCAGGTCTGCCCGGTGTTGCGGTACTTGCTGGCCATGGCGCCTTCCACCGCGGCGTCGAGGTCGGCGTCCTCGAATACGATGAACGGCGCGTTGCCGCCCAGCTCCATCGAGACCCGCTTCATGTCGTCGGCGCACTGCGCCATCAGCCGCTTGCCGACCGCGGTGGAGCCGGTGAAGCTGAGCTTGCGCACCTTCGGGTTGGCGGTCATCTCGCCGCCGATCGCCGCGGCGTCGTGGCCGGTGACGATGTTGAGCACGCCCGGCGGCAGGCCGGCGCGTTCGGCCAGCACGCCCAGTGCCAGCGCCGAGTACGGCGTCTGCGTGGCGGGCTTGCAGACCACGGTGCAGCCGGCGGCCAGTGCCGGCGCGATCTTGCGGCCGAGCATCGCCGACGGAAAGTTCCAGGGCGTGATCGCGGCGACCACGCCCACCGGCTGGCGCAGGGTCATGATGCGTTTGTCCGCGGCGTGGCCGGGGATGGTGTCGCCGTACATGCGCCGGGCTTCCTCCGCGAACCACTCCAGGTAGCCCGCGCAATACGCGATCTCGCCGCGGGACTCGGCCAGCGGCTTGCCCTGCTCGGCGGTCATCAGCCGCGCCAGGTCGTCCTGGTGCTCGAGCATCAGCCGGTGCATGCGCTTGAGGACGTCGGCGCGTTCCTTCGCGCTCTTGCGCGACCAGGCCGGGAAGGCGGTGTGCGCGGCATCGATGGCGCGACGGGTCTCGCCCGCGCCCATGTCCGGGATCGTGCCCAGCACCGCGCCGGTGGCAGGGTTGGTGACCTCGCACGTGCCGCCGCCGTCGGCGTCGCGCCACTGCCCGCCGACCAGGCCGCGCGTGCGCAGCAGGCCGGGATCGGACAGCGCCAGCGCGGAAGGAGGCGGGGAGGCGTTCGTGCTCATGCTTCGGGTTCCAGTCGGTCGATGCGCCGTGCGGCGGCCAGCATCGCCACGCCGGACACCGCCAGCGCCACGATCGCCGTCGCGATCAGCAGGGGGAAGTCGTCGCTGTGCAGCAGCAGGCCGGCGGCCATCGGGCCCGACGCCAGGCCGAGCTTGGACATGAAGCCGCCCAGCGTCGCCAGCCGGCCCGACAGGTCCAGCCGCGCCAGCATCCCGAACAGGTACGGCACCACGAACGACCAGGTGATCGCGGTGCCGACGTTGGCAATGAAGAACACCGGCGCCATGCCGCTCCAGAAGAAGCCGGCGGTGCCGGCCAGGGTGAGCAGCATCGCCACCAGCATCGGGCGCAGGCGGCCGAAGCGCGTGCCCATGAAGATCACCAGCCCGGCGCCGGCGGCGCCGATCCAGGTCGCCCAGCCCAGCGCCTGGCCGATGAAGCCGCGGCCCAGCTCGAAGTGCTCGCCCAGGCGGATGATGAAGGCCGACAGCGCCATGTTGCCGGCCTGGAACAGGAACAGCGCCAGCAGCACCAGCACGGTGGTGGTGCGCGCGGCGGTCGACATCCGCGGCGGCCTGGCACCGCGCTCGACCGGCGTGGCATCGGCAAGCCGTGGAATCGCGAAGATCGCCGCCAGCGCGCAGGCGGTCAGCGCCGCCAGCGACAGGAACAGGATGCGCGTGCCGAACTCGGGCACCAGCGTCGGCAGGAACATCACTCCCAGCCCGCCGAGGCCGAACTGCACCAGCAGCAGCATGCCGAACGCGCGGTCCGGCGAGTGCGTCCTGGCCATCACCGAATAGGCCGTGCCGACGGCCGTGCCGCCGACCAGTCCGTGCAGCGCGCGCATCGCGGTGAGCGTCCCGGGGTCGAGGATGGCCAGCGAGCCCAGGTCGAGCAGCAGCAGCAGCGACAGCAGCGACAGCAGCGTCGGCCGCCAGCGCACGCGCCGCACCAGCAGCACGGCGATCAGGCTGCCGACGCTGGCGCCGTAGATGTTGGCGGCGCCGACGGTGCCGGCCTGTTCGTTGCTGAAACCCAGCGCGGTGACCAGGCCGTCGACGATCGCCGACATGATGTTGACGTAGAAAAAGCCGGCCGTGGCGACAAGTGCGAGCAGGGCATACAGCCACAGCCGGTCGGGAGCCTGCGCCACCGGGGCGATGGCGGTGGCGGTGTCCGGGGCCGCGCTCATGCCGCGGCCCCGGTGTCGTCGATGCGCACGCCGGCCGCTTCCAGCCGCCGGCGCAGCGGCGCCAGCTCGCGTTCGTAGTGTCGCCACAGCCCGACCGACGACCGATAGATCGGCTGCCGTACCTGCGCCGCGCTGGCGGTCAGGGTGGGCTGCGGGTTGTGCTCGAACGCAAGGCAGGCTTCGTCCCACGCCAGCCCCGCGTGCGCGACCAGGCGCCGGCTCTGCGCCTCCTGCGCCGTCACCAGCGCCTCGTAGTCGAGTTCCAGGAAGCGGTCGGCCGGCAGCACCCGGCGCCAGTGCGCCATCAGCCGCTCGTGGCCCAGCCAGTAGCGGCCGAGGTCGTCGAGGTCGTAGGAGAACGGGTACGCCATGCGGAACAGCGTCTTGTACATCGCGTAGCACGCGTCCATCGGATTGCGCCGCAGGTGGACGATGCGCGCCTGCGGCAGCGCCGTCGCGACCAGCCCGAGGTACAGCGCGTTGCCCGGTGTCTTGTCGACCACGCGCGCGTGCGCGCCGGCCGGCAGCGTGCGGCAGTACGCCTGCCCGAGCGTGGCGACGTCCATCGCCGCCGCGCGCTGCACCAGCTGTGCCTTGCTGTCGGCCGGACCGGCCAGGCGCACGATCGCCTGGGCCAGGTCGGTGCTCTCGCCGCGGCTGGCGACCTGCGGATGCGAGCCGAGGATGCGGTCGACCAGGGTAGTGCCGCTGCGCGGCAGCCCGACCACGAACAGCGGGCGCGGGTCGTCGTGGCCGGCGTGGCCGCGGGCCAGGTAGCCGGCGTCGAAGGTTTGTGCGATCAGCTCCATGGTGTCGAGGTCGTCCTCGACCCGGTACTGCAGCCGGCGCCGGCGGGCGCCTGCGCCGCGCGCGAGCGCGGCGAACGCGGCGGCGTGTTCGCCCAGGTCCTCGTGCTCCTTCGCCAGCGCGTAGTTCAGCGGGATCAGCGCATCGTCCGCCGCCGGCGTCCGCGCCAGGCGCTGTTCGATCTGCGCCACGTGGTTGAGCCGCGGCGTCTGCCGGCGCAGCGTCGAGCGGTTGTACCAGGCGTCGCCGTCGGCGGGCGCCAGCGCGACCACCCGGTCCAGCATCGCCTCGGCCTCGTCCAGCCGGCCCAGCGCGAGCAGCGCGGTGGCGTG
>DATCYC010000014.1:0-2041 GCA_036570525.1 Luteimonas sp. | reverse complement strand
TCGGCGTTCAACGCGATCACGATGCGCGTGCTCGACGCCTACCTGGATGCGCCGGAGACCGACTGGGTGGCCGCGTATGCCGCCGCGATGGCGAAGTCGCAGGAGAAGGCCGACGAGAGCTGGCAGAAGCACCTGGACGCGCGCGATGCGGATTCGAAGCCGTCGCTGCCGCTGGACGGGTACGCGGGCACCTATCGTGACCCGTGGTACGGCGATGTCGTCATCAGTCCGAACGGCAATGCGCTGCAGATCCAGTTCTCGAAGACCGCGCAGCTGCTCGGCGACCTGGAGCACTGGCAGCACGACACCTTCATCGTGCGCTGGCGCGACCGCGGGTTGAACGCGGACGCGTTCCTGACTTTCTCGCTTGATCCGGACGGCAAGATCGTCCAGGCGCTGATGGTGCCGATCTCGCCGCGGACCGACTTCAGCTTCGACTTCCAGGACCTGCGCCTGGCGCCGGCGGAGAAGAAGTAGAGCCGCCCCGTGGGAGCGCCCCATGGGCGCGATGGGCATCACCGGAATGCATCGCGTCCATGGGGCGCTCCTACGGGAATGCGGTTATTCGATCGGCTGGTCCAGCATCAGCTGGCGCACGAAGCGCACCGGCGGGGCGCCGTAGGACAGCACCTGGTCGTTGTAGGCCTTGAGGTCGAACTTGTCGCCCAGCTTCGCCTCCACCGCCTTGCGCGTGTCGAAGTGCTCCTGCACGCCGACGAAGTACGTCGGCAGTTGCGCCGAGGTCAGCTGCGCGCGCACCCATTTGCCGGCGGCCTCGCGTTCCTGCTGGAAGGTGTCGTGGGTCATCAGGTGCATCGCCTGTTCGCGGCTCCAGCCGTCCACGTGCACGCCCTGGTCGAGGATCGCGTTGGCAATGGTGCGCAGGTAGAACTTGAGCTGCACCAGGCGGAACAACGGGTCCCCGTCGAGGTAGCCGGCGTCGACCATCATCTTCTCGGTGTACACCGCCCAGCCCTCGGCGAACAGGCCCGAGCGCAGCACCGCGCGCAGGGTGGAGGGGAACTGCGCGGAGTGCGCGCCTTCCAGGTAGTGGCCCGGCATCGCCTCGTGGATCGCCAGCAGGTCGATCATGCGCGAGTTGTATTCGCGCAGGAACGAGGTTGCCTGCTCGTCGCTCCAGTCGTCGGGGATCGGCGAGATCGCGAAGTAGGTGTCCAGGCCCTTGTCGAGCGGACCGGGCGAGTCGCAGTAGGCGACCGCGACGCCGCGCTGGAATTCCGGCATCAGGATGATCTTGACCGGATCGTCGGGCACCGTGACCAGGTCCTTGGCCTTCACGAACGCGGTGGCGTCGGCCAGCGCCTGCTTGGCCGCGTCGACGACCTCGTTGCGCGCCGGGCGATCGGCGTAGGCGAGTTCCAGCGCGGCCTCGATCGCTGCCTGGCGCTGGTCGTCGCTGGGCGCGTCCGGCATCTGCGGGGCGTCCGGCTTGTTCGCGAGCACGGTGCGGGCGATGCCGTACATTTCGTCGCGCACGCGCTTGAGCTCAGCTTCCGAGCGCTGCTTGATCTGCGCGCGCGACAGCGCCGAATTGAGCGAGAACTTCAGCTTCTGGTCGTACAGTCCGGCGCCGATGCGGAAGTCGCCCTTCGCATTCGGCACCAGGGTGTTGTCGAGCCACTCCTGCTGCCCGGCCACGGCCTTGCGCAGCGTGGCGACGGCGTCGTCGAGCTGCTTGCGGTCGTCGCCCTCGAGCTGGTCGGCGTTGGGCGTGATGAACTGGTCGACCAGAGCCAGCAGGCCGGCGTTCTGCTTGGCGACCGTCTCGGCGTGGATCTTCGGCACGCGCGCGGGATCGAGGTTCTCGCGCATCTGCGCGAACAGCGCCGGGATCTGCTGCATGCGCGCGGTGGCCGACTTCAGCCGTTCGGGCATCGGTGCGAACTCGCGCGCCATCAGGCCGTAGATCGCGCCGCCGGCCAGGCCGTTGTAGGCCTGCGGGTCCCAGGCCCAGGACTGCAGCGTCTCGACGTTCCAGATGTCGCCCTCGACCTGGTTGTGCAGGATCAGCGCGTCGACC
>DATCYC010000013.1:0-3923 GCA_036570525.1 Luteimonas sp. | reverse complement strand
CCGATCCGCTGGCGCGTCGCGTCGGCTGCCGGTGCGGCGACGACCGCGGGTGCCTCGGCCGCCATGGCCGATCGCGCCGCGCCGGATGCGTCACGAGCCTGCGCCTGCGCCTGCGCATCGGCGGGGTACGGATACGCAGGTGGCTTCGGGTGCGGCGGTGTCCAGATCCGCGCCACGCGGCGTTCCCGGAACACCGCGATCCCGATCACGCCGACATTGCCCGGCCTGCCGGTGCGCGCGGCGTAGCTGTCGGGCAGGTCGGTGAAGCGGAACCGCGCGACCTCGTCGAGCGACTTGCGCCAGCCGTCGATCTCGGTGCTCTGCCACGGCGCCAGCACGTAGCCGGCCTGGGACGGGTCGGCATCCTCGCCGGTGACGGCGTTGACGCCGTCGACCGACAGCACCACCAGCACGCGCTCGCCGCTGGTGTTGGTCAGGCGCACGGCGTAGCGGTGGCCGGGAACGCCGGCCAGCCAGCGATCACCGCGGTGGCGGTACTGCGGCAGCCAGCGGCCGTCGTCGCGGTCGACGACGGCAACTTCCACCTGCGCATCCGCGGCGGATGGGAAGCAGGCGAGGGCGGCGAGCAGCGCCGCGCAGCAGGACGGGAGGATTCTCGACATGGCCGGTCTCCGGGCTCGGGGACTGGTGAAAACGTGCCGGCGCGGCCATCGGGGTTGCGGCCCGCCGGCTGCGCGCGCGGCCCGGTGCCGGCGGCGGGCTAAAATGGCCGCAACGCAAGCTCCGGCCCCGCCATGACCCCGCGCAAGACCCGCATCCTCACCGGCATCACCACCTCCGGCACTCCGCACCTGGGCAACTACGTCGGTGCGATCCGCCCGGCGGTGGCCGCGTCGAAGGCGCCGGACGTCGAGAGCTTCTACTTCCTCGCCGACCTGCACGCCCTGATCAAGGTGCAGGACCCGGCGCGCGTGCAGCGCTCCACGCTGGAAATCGCGGCGACGTGGCTGGCCTGCGGGCTGGACCCGGGCCAGGTGTGGTTCTACCGCCAGTCCGACGTGCCCGAGACCACCGAGCTGACCTGGCTGCTGACCTGCGTGGCCGGCAAGGGTGTCCTCAACCGTGCCCACGCCTACAAGGCGGCGGTCGACCGCAACCGCGCCGACGGCGAGGACGACGACGCCGGGATCAACGCCGGATTGTTCATGTACCCGGTGCTGATGTCGGCCGACATCCTGCTGTTCAACGCCGACAAGGTGCCGGTGGGTCGCGACCAGGTCCAGCACATCGAGATGGCGCGCGACTTCGGGCAGCGCTTCAACCACCTGTACGGCGAACACTTCCGGTTGCCAGAGGCTGCAATCGAGGAGAACGTGGCCACGCTGCCCGGACTCGACGGCCGCAAGATGTCGAAGAGCTACGACAACACGATCCCGCTGTTCGCGCCGCGGGCGACGCTGCGCAAGCTGATCGCGTCGATCGTCACCGACTCGCGCGCGCCGGGGGAGGCGAAGGACGCGGACAGCTCCAACGTGTTCCAGCTCTACCAGGCATTCGCCAGTGCGGACGAAACGGCGGCGATGCGGCGCGAGTTCGAGCAGGGCATCGGCTGGGGCGATGCCAAGCAGCGCCTGTTCGAGCGCATCGATTCGGAAGTCGCGCCGCTGCGCGAGCGCTACGAGACGCTGATGGCCGAGCCGCAGAAGATCGAGCGCCTGCTGCGCGACGGCGCCCGGCGCCTGCGTGAAACCCATGCGCAGCCGCTGCTGCGTGAACTGCGCGCGGCGGTCGGACTGCGCGACCTGTCGCAGGCCGCCGGCGGCAGGCGCAAGGCGGCGCCGGCGAAAGCCGCGGCGCCGCAGTTCAAGCAGTACCGCGAGGCCGACGGCCGCTTCCACTTCAAGCTGGTCGATGCCGATGGCGCGCTGCTGCTGCAGGGCGCGGGCCACGAATCCGCGCGCGACACCGGGCAACTGGTCGCGCGGCTCAGGCAGGCGGGCGGTGCGGGGTTGCGCGCCAATTCGGGCACGGTGCGGCTGGAGGACGTCGTCGTCGGCGAGCTCGCCGATGGCGTGGCGCTGGAGGATGTCGTCGCCGCCCTTGCGCGGTTCGCCGCGGAGGACGCGGCATGAGCCCGCAGATCGAACTCAACCTCGGCCTGATCCTGTTCCTGCCCTGGTTCCTGATCCTGGGCGTGCTGTTCTGGCTGTTTCCGCGCCAGCCGCGGCACTGGCGGCGCAGGCTCTTCGACCTGGCCAGCCTGGTGCTGGCGGTCGCCGCGTTCATGGCCTCGCTGTACTGGGCGCAGGACCATGCCGATCCCGCGCACGGGCAGATGTGGCGGCAGGTGCTGGCCACCTCGATCGGCTATGGCGTGTTCCTGGGCGTGCTCACGCTTGCCGTCATCGTGCGCTGGTGGCTGTGGCGTCGGCGTCCTGCGCAGGTGTGACCGCGGCGACAAGCCTGGCGTGCCGCGTGCTTCGAGGAGATATGGCGGATTGCGCGAAGCTTTGACTGGATTGCGTAGGAGCGCCCCATGGGCGCGATTCCGGCAGCCGCGGGAAAGCATCGCGCCCATGGGGCGCTCCTACGGGCTCGTTGGCGGAGCGGGCGGTGTGAGGCTCTACGGCCAGACGTTCGGTGGCGCGCCGCGTTCGGGATGCTTCATCCGCACGATGCAGAAACGCTGGCCGGTGGGCGCCTCCATGATCCACCAGCGCTTGCGGAACTCGATCTTCCTCGCGCCCAGCGCTTCCAGCCGCGCGGCTTCGGCATCGAGGTCGTCGGTCTCGATATCCAGGTGCACGCGCGACGGATGCCGCACCTTCTGTACTTCGATCTGCAGGTCGGCGGGCGTGTTCGACAGCTCGGCGTACTCGGCTTCGCCTTCGGCGTAGCGTTCGGCCACAGGCATTCCCAGCGCGCCGCTCCAGAACGAAGCGGCGGCATCGAGGTCGCCGGTCTCGCAGTCGATGATGAATCCGGCGAGGCGGCTGCGGTGGGTCATGGCGTGTTCCTTTGATCCTTGTTGGATCAGCCGCAGCGGCGGATCTGCAGGTTGTGGCGAAGTCGCGTGCAGATCCCTCGCTGCGCTCGGGATGACAAGCTGTTCCGGGGTCCCGGTTTACTGCGCCAGCGCCAGGTCGTCCAGCATCGCCTTCAGGAAGCGCGCGGCCTCGCCGCCGGTGCAGGCGCGGTGGTCGAAGGTCAGCGACAGCGGGATCACCTTGTGCGATTCGAAGCCGCCGATCACCGGGGTGATCTGGTGGCGGCCGCGGCCGGCAGCGACGATCGCCACGCACGGCGGCACCACGACGGGCGTCGCGTAGCGGCCGGCGAACATGCCGAAGTTCGACAGCGAAATCGTGTAGCCCGACAGCTCCGAAGCCGGGATGCTGCGGTCCATCACCTGCGCGCGCAGGCGGTTGACGCCCTCGCGCACCCCGCCCGCGTCGAGCACGTCGGCGTTGCGCAGCGCGGGCACGAACAGGCCGTCGTCGGTGTCGACCGCGATGCCGATGTCGACGTGCGGGTGCAGGGTGCGTACCAGCTTGTCGCCGTCGAACCAGGCGTTGAGCGCGGGTACCGCTTTCGCCCCGGTGCAGATCGCGCGGATCAGGCGCACGGTGACGTCGTTGCCCGGCGCCCAGGCGTGGATGTCGGCGTCGTCGCTGAGCGTGGTGGCCACGACCTTGGCGTGTGCGTCGGCCATGACCCGGGCCATGTTGCGGCGCACGCCCTTGATCTGCTCGGGCTGGCCGCTGGCGGACACCGACGGCGGTTGGGTGCGCATGGGCTTGCCGCTGGCCGAGAGCTGGGTGCGCTGGGCGGCATCGCGCGTTGGAGCCGCCGCAGTCGCGGGCTTCGCGGCTGAAGCCGCTCCCACGGGAGCAGCTCCCGCGGCCGCGGCACCGGCCTTGGCCGTGCCATCGGCGGCGGCCTGCTTGACGTCGGCCATGGTG
>DATCYC010000012.1:0-1597 GCA_036570525.1 Luteimonas sp. | reverse complement strand
GTCCGCCCTTCAGCAATGTCGAGACCACGTTCAGATTGCGACGCAGGGCCCAATTCTCAAAATTTGAGACGAATCAGTTGCTTGTGGATAAAGCTTGAACAATTCTCTCAAGTGTCGCGCAAGTCATTGACGCCATTGGCGAAAATTGCGAGTGAAGCTGTTGACAACCCTGTGGGCCGCCCATAAGGTGGCGACTCGTGGGAAAACCGGGAAATTCGTGGTTTTCCTGTGCTGAAGTCCGCCCGAAGACGGACATGAGTGGGCCGGGTTGTTGTGTTCCAGGGCGAGACCGCGATCACCATCGACGACAAGGGCCGGTTGGCAGTGCCGACCGGCTACCGGGACGTCGTTGCGCGCGAGTGCGGCAACCACCTGGTCCTCACTTACAACCCCTTCGAGTCCGGCTGCCTGTACCTGTACCCGCTGCCGGTCTGGGAAGGCGTGCGCGACGGGATCAACAAGCTGCCGCGGACCAAGAAGAACAGCCGCCTGCTGCAGCTGAAGCTGGTCGGCGCGGCCACCTTCGTCGAGCCCGACGGCAGCGGCCGGATCAGCATCCCGGCCAGCCAGCGCAACGCGGTCGGCATCGAGAAAAAGGCCGTGCTGGTGGGCATGGGCGACAAGTTCGAGTTGTGGAGCGAGCAGGCGCACCTCGCGCAGATCAGGCAGACGCTGGGCGATGCCGATCTGGGCGAAGAGCTGCTCGATCTGCAGCTGTGACGGGCGGTGGCGCGGACGCCCGGTCCGCCCACCTCCCTGTGATGTACGCGCAGGTCATGGAAGGGCTGCATGTGGTGGAGGACGGAACGTATCTGGATGGCACGTTCGGGCGGGGCGGACATGCGCGTGGCGTGCTGCAACGCCTGGGCACCGGAGGCCGGCTGCTGCTCATGGACAAGGATCCCGAAGCGATCGCGGTCGCCGAACACGAGTTCGGCGCGGACCCGCGCGTGCTGATCCATCGCGGCAGCTTCACCGACCTCGCGCACTGGGAAGCCGCCGCCAACGGCCTGGACGGCGTGCTGTTCGACCTCGGCGTCTCCTCGCCGCAGATCGACGTCGCCGGCCGCGGTTTCAGCTTCGGCAAGGACGGTCCGCTCGACATGCGCATGGATCCCGACAGCGGCGAGAGCGCGGCGCAGTGGCTGGCGCGTGCCGGCGAGGCCGAGATCGCCGACGTGCTGTGGCAGTACGGCGAGGAGCGCATGAGCCGCCGCATCGCCCGCACCATCGTCGCGCGCCGCGCCGAACAGCCGATCACTCGCACCGCGCAGCTGGCCGAGCTGATCGCCTCGGTGATGCCGCGCGGCAAGCCGGGGCAGAAGGAAATCCACCCGGCCACGCGCTCGTTCCAGGCGATCCGCATCCACGTCAACCGTGAACTGGCCGACCTCGAAACCGGCCTCGACGCCGCGCTCGCCGCGCTCGTGCCGGGCGGGCGCCTGGCCGTGATCAGCTTCCACTCGCTGGAAGACCGCATCGTCAAGCGCTTCATCGCCCGCCACGCGAAGGCGCCGGCGGGCAACCGCCGCCTGCCGGTGGTCGAGGAGTTCGTGCCGGCGCTGCGCGCGATCGGCGATGCGCGAAAGGCCGACTC
>DATCYC010000011.1:0-10086 GCA_036570525.1 Luteimonas sp. | reverse complement strand
ATCGGCGAGGCGAAGGTGTTGTCGGCCACCATCAGCAGGCCGTGCTTCTTCGCGATGGCGGAGATGGCCTGCAGGTCGACGATCTTCAGCATCGGGTTGGTCGGGGTCTCGACCCAGACCAGCTTCGTCTTCGGACCGATCGCGACCTCGAAGGCGGCCGGGTCGGTCAGGTCGACGAAGCTGAAGTCCAGCCCGGCGCTGCGTCGGCGCACGCGCTCGAACAGGCGGTAGGTGCCGCCGTACAGGTCGTCCATGGCGATCACGTGGTCGCCGCTGTCGAGCAGCTCCAGCGCGGTCGCCGTCGCCGCCATGCCCGAAGCGAATGCGAAGCCGCGGCTGCCGCCCTCCAGCCCGGCCACGCAACGCTCGTAGGCGAAGCGGGTGGGGTTGTGGGTGCGCGAGTACTCGAAGCCCTGGTGCACGCCCGGGCTGGCCTGGGCGTAGGTGGAGGTGGCGTAGATGGGCGGCATCACCGCGCCGGTGCTGGGGTCGGGTGCCTGCCCGGCGTGGATGGCCTTGGTGCCCAGACCCCAGTCGGGGGAGCCGGCCGGAGCCGCGCCGTTGTCGTTGTTCATAAAGCCCGTCGATTCAGCCGATGCAACCGTGAATTCTACCATCGTGCCGGCGTTCGCCCGCCGTCACGACGGCGCCCGCTGGGCGCTTGCTGAACGCGCCGGCGCAGGTAGTTCAACAGGTCGACCCGGATGATCGGGCCGGGGAACCGGTCGCCGTCAGGTACCCGGCTCGGCTACCGACGGATTCCCCGGCCTGGGCCACGGATGGGGCGATACGGTCCGCCGGGGCCTCTAGGCGGCAGTGCCGGCATCCGCCGGCAGGGCCGCGGCTTCGCCGAGGGTGACCACAGGGTCGATATGCAGGTCCACGAACCCCGTGGCCAAGCGCTGCGGCTGTGGCATCACCCGGAACATCGCCACATCGATCCGGCGATCGACGTAGTCCTCCCCGTGTTCCAGGGCCGCAAGCACCCCGGCGTTGACGAAGTACACTCCCGGCGCCAGCAGGCATCGAAACCTGAAACGGACCTCCAGCGTGCTGCCCCGCTCGACCAGCCCGATCGCATTGTCGGCGGTACTCGTGGCGGCCCCGGCCAGCTCCACGCCGGTCACGGAATGGATCAACATGCCGCACCGGACCCGACCCAGCGTCCGCTCGAAGTCCACCGCGTATGCGTACACATACTCTTCCCCGGGCGCGAGAACGTTGACCCGATCACCCGAAATCGTCTCGACATGCGGGTCCCGGATGGTGGCGCCGCGATTCTCGTATTCGACAGTACTGGTCGGGACGAGCCCGTCTTCCCAGCGCGCCGCAGGCAGGGGGGATGCGTCGGCTTGTCTTGCCCCGGGCGAGGCGCGGGTGGCAGCGGGCGCCTCGTCGACCTGCAAGCCGTGTCCTTCGGCATCGTCCTCCCTGATCTGCGCCCGGATCCGTTCGACGGCATCGGCTGGCGCGTACAGCAGTTTCTGGTACCGGGACACGATGTTGCGGGGCGTTCCCCGGGCCAGCAGTTCGCCATGATCCAGCAGCACGGCACGATCACACAGGTCGATGACGGTCCCGGCGGAGTGGGAAACGAACAGGACGGTGGCGCCGGCGTCGCGAATCTGGTCGATTCTCGCGAAGCACTTCCTCTGGAAGGCCTCGTCGCCCACCGACAGGGCCTCGTCCACGACGAGGATTTCAGGAGTCGCGTTGATCGCGACGGCAAACGCCAGGCGCACATACATCCCGCTCGAGTAGGTCTTGACGGGCTGGTCCATGAACTCGCCGATTCCGGCGAAGGCGGCGATGTCGGCAAAGCGCGCCTCGATGTGCGCACGCGCCAATCCGAGCACGGTCCCGTACAGATAGGCATTCTCGCGGCCGGAGAACTCCGGGTTGAATCCGGACCCGAGCTCCAGCAAGGCGGCGATGCGCCCGTTGACGGTGATCTCGCCCGTGCTTGGCGCCAGCGTGCCGCAGACCAGTTGCAGGAACGTGGACTTGCCGGAGCCGTTTCGCCCGACGATGCCGACCGTCTCGCCCCGATGGATGTCGAGGTCCAGTGCGCGCAATGCCTGGAAGTCCCTGTGCCAGCGATTGCCATGCCGGGGATCGAGCAATTGAAACAGCCGGTGGTGCGGCTTGCGATAGACCGGGAAGGTCTTCGACAGCCCGCGAATCCTGATCGCGACGTCAGAGCACATCCGCGAATCCCTTGCGTGTTGCGCGGAACCACGACCAACCGAGCATCATCGCGACCAGCGCACCCACCAGGTACAGGCCTAGGCCAGCCCAGTCGGGCATCGTCCCCCGGATCAGCACCGCACGCGCCTGGTCGATGATGAATGTCAGCGGATTGGCCTGGAACACCCAGCGATAGGATTCGGGCACGCTGGCAACGGGCATGATTGCCGAGGACAGGAACAGCAGGGCCATGCTCAGGACTCCCATCACCTGCCGGACGTCGCGGACGTAGACGGCCAGCGCGGCAAGGAACCAGGACGCGCCAAGCGCGAGCACGGCCAGGGGCAGCATGACGACCGGCAGCAGCAGGAACGTCCAGGTGAAGTCGCCGTCCATCAGCAGGCGAAGCGCGAGGAACGCGACGACGTTCATCAAGGCATGGAACAGGGCGGCCAGCACCATCGGCCAGGGCAGTACCTCGAGCGGAAAAATCACGCGCCTGACGAAATTCGGATTGCTTACCACCAGTTCGGGCGCGCGAACCAGGCATTCGGCAAGGAACCCATGGACGATCAGGCCCGCGAACAGCACGATCGCGAAACTGGTCTGGCCGCTTTCGATTTCAGGCCAGCGCCCGCCCATGACCGTGCCGAAGGCGAATGTATAGATGCATAGCAGCAGGAATGGACTGATCAACGACCACAGCAACCCGAAGCTGGCGCCCCGATACCGGCCGAGCACTTCGCGCTTGGTCAGTTCCCATACAAGCGAGCGGTGTTCGTCCAGTGGAGTGAGAAGACCAGCGAGTCGAATGGCGGCCACATGTCCCCCGGTGTCGGTGCTCACCGCACTTCGCGGTAGGCATGGGGAATCCACGGTCCCCACTTGGCTTCGTAGATCGCCTTGTTGCGGGCAAACAGTTCCTGCTTCCGCTCCGCGCCGAGCCTGTCGAAGCTGGCGGAAAGGTGGTGATGGATGAACACGTCCTCCGCGCAGGCGACGCGCATGCCGGTGGCCTGGACGCGGCGGCAATAGTCGTCGTCCTCGAAGAACCCGACGCCGAACGCCTCGTCCAGCGGCCCGACCCGCTCGTAGGTGGATCGCGGCATGGCCACGCAGAAGAAGCCGACCGTCGGGATGTCGAGGAGGACGCCGGCATGCTGGCGCGTATGCCGCGCCGCAACCTGCTTCATCTCCCCCATGTCCGCATACTGGACCTCGATGCGCGCCTCGTTCCCGATGTTGTTGGTCACCGGCCCGAGGAGGCCGATGCGGGGGTTGCGCCGGAGATGGTTCACCATCGTATGCACCCAGTTCGGCGTCACGTAGGTGTCGTTGTTCAGCAGCACCAGATAGTCGCCGGTGGCCGCGGCGAGGCCGACGTTGTTGCCGCCCGAGAACCCCAGGTTCCCGTCGTTCAGGATGACCCGCCTGCCCGGACCCGCGGCGGCCCACTCGCGCAGGAAGTCGCGGGTGCCGTCGTCGGACGCGTTGTCGACGACGATGATCTCCAGGTTGCGCCAGTTGCTCTCGACCGCGAGGCTGTGCAGGCAGGCCCGTGTGAACGCGATGTTGTTGCAGGCCAGCACGATGACGCTCACCCGTGGCTCGGCCAGGCTGGCGATCGCGGCATCCATCGCCTTGGCGCGATGCGCCCAGGTCTGCTCGCTGGCGAACGTCATGCGCCGCACCTTCAGGCTCCCATCGGCTTCGCGCAGGGCCTCGCCGACCCGTTCAAGGAATTCCTCATGCCCGCCGGCGCGGTAGACCAGGCTGCCGAACTGCCGGATTTCGGGAAGATCGACGGACACGACCGGCTTGCCCGCGGCCAGGTATTCGTAGGCCTTGACCGGATTGGTTGCGAGCGTGAGCGGGATGATCCTGAACGGCAGCAGCGCCAGGTCGAAGGCGTGCAGGTAGAACGGCAGGCGGTCGTAGGGCACCTCTCCTGCCATCGTCACGTTCGGCTCGTCCGCGAGCCGGTTCGCGACGCCCGCGGTATCGCTGCCGACCAGCAACACCAGGCAATCCGGGAATTCCCGTGCCACTGCCCGCACCAGGTCCACGTCGAACCAGTCGGCGATGGCACCGTAGTAGCCGATGATGCGACGCCCGGCGCCGTCGCGATAGCGCTCGGGCGGAGGTTTGCTGAAGTGCTCGAATTCGCCGGCATTGCGGATCAGGGCGCGGTTCGGGTTGGCATTGGCAAGTTCCCGGTCGAGCCAGGCGGAAGTCACGACCAGCAGGTCCGCGTCCCGCGTCAGCGAAGCTTCGGCTGCCAGCACGTCGGGAGCGTTGTTCTGGAATCCGGCGTGGTAGTCCATGCAGTCGTATAGCAACGTCGACCCCGGCACCCGCGCCGCGACGTCGCTCCAGAACGGATGCTGGACAATGCACAGGCCACCGTCACTGTCGGCCCACTGCATCAGCACGCCGAAGCTGCGCCGCAGTTGCGCGACGGTTTCGGCCGATGGCATGCCGTAGTAGATCTCCGGCGCGCCCGCGGCGTTGAGAGATACCTGGAACAGGCGCCCGCCGTCGTCCAGTTGCTCCAGGTTGAACCCCGGCTGGGAGTCGTCGACCAGGTTGTTGGACAGGTAGAACACGCGATGGCCCGCCTCCATCAGGCCGCGGGCAAGGTGTTGCGGGCGCTGGGTGCGGAAATGCCAATCGATCACCGCCCACATGAAGACATCGGGCCGGGCGCTGGCCGACGGCCCCGGCTGCGACGGCACGGCGTCCCCATTCGCATGGAGGTAGTGCACCGTTTTCCCGGTGACCCGCACGGCTCCGCGCACCACGCGCCATTTGCCGCCGCGAAACGAGAACGACAGCAGCCGCGTCGCTGCCAGCTTCGACATCCACCAACGCCGGATCAGCGCCCTGTCCTGCCTGGTCACGTCGCCTCGCATCGCGCGGGCGGCGAACCGCAAGGGTCGCGTGAAGCGCCAGGAACGGCTGCCCCGAATCCGGTGCAGCAACTCGGAATCGCCTTGCAGCGACAGCATCTGGTGCCTCAGGACGGCAAGCTGGGTCTCGCGATCGCGGAGCCTGTCGACCTCGCGCCCGATCCGGGCCTGCAGCTTCGAAGCCTCTTTCCGCCGGCGTTTCAACTGCGTCCGCAATGCGGAGATTTCACCCTCGCGGGCGCGCAGCGCATCCGCCTGCGCCGAGTTCCGGTCATGCAGCCGGCGCATCTCTCCGGCGATCGCCTGCTTCAGGTCGGAGCCGGCTGCGTCGACCCCGGCACGCAGGCGATCCAGGCCAGGCATCATGTCGCGCGCGATCGCGGTGACACTGGCGGAGAGCCCGGCCATGCCATCGCGAAGCGTGTCCAGCGCTGGCGACAGGCCGTTCGCCAGCTCCGTCCGGACCGCCAACCGCGATGCCGTGGCGATCGCGCCGGCATGTTCGGCTTGCGTCCTGGCGAGATCGCCGCTCAATCGGGCGAGCGCCTCCTTGCCGATTCCCGAAAGCGCCTGCTCCGCCACGGCCGCCTCGGCGCGGGCGGTACGTTGCCACAGCACGGCTTGCTCGCGCTCCAGCTCGGTCACCGCCGGTGCGTACAGGCGGTCCGCTTCCCCGAGCGCCGCCCGGCATCCATCCATGCGCGCGCGATCGAACCCATCCGACTCGCTGGCGTTGCGCAGGACCGTCCAGATCGCCTCGACCGTCGGCGGAAGCACTCCCTCCCGTCCTCGATGGTGCCGCGCGGTCTTGTGGACGACATCGCCGACGACCGGATCAGCGCCGAGCGCTGCGGCGCCCGGCAGCGCGCGCACGCGGGCAAGCACCCGGGCGGGCGCTTCCAGCAGCTGGTCGTAGGTCAACACCAGTCTCGGAAGGCCGCGGGAAGACCGCTCGGCCGCGAGCACGTGGCGCGCCCAGAGCAGGTGCGCGCGTGCCGTCGCCATGCCGTCGCGTGCCGCAAGGGAGTCGGCCACTTCCTGCGGGTGGCGTACCAGCAGCAACACCGAGGCGCTGCATCCAGCCTCCGACAGCGCCGATATCCACAGATCGGCGAGCAGGCACATCCGTGGATCCTTGATCGTCCATAGCGGATGCGCGAGCCGCGAGCCGCATACGTATTGGACGATGCGGTGGCGCGCTTCGGTCGCGGGCCCCGCCTCCTGCCACCCGGCAGGCAGCGGACGGACGTCGTCCCACCGGTGGCCCAAGGCCGCCAGCAGGCGCTGGTTGGTCTCGACTGCGAATGCGTCCTCCCAGTGCCCGGTTTCGTTGCCCGGGCTGCCCGGAACCAGGCGTTCGCCCGGGTCCGCACCCGCGGCGGCGAGAACGTTCGCCAGCGCAGACGTGCCGCTGCGGTGCATGCCCAGCACCACCAGCGCGGTCGACGCGCCGTCGGCCTCAGGGATGGGCTTGTTCGACGAGGGCAAGGCTGTCCCTCCTGGATCCCGCCCGGGGGCGGCTTGGGATTCGACTCCCCAAGGCATTGCGGAGGATGGCGGCGATCCGTTCCGCGGCCTGGCCGTCGCCGTAGGGTGAGGCGCCCCTGGCCATGGCGGCGTAGGCCACGGGGTCCTCCAGAAGACGGCTCGCGGCCATGACGATCGCTCCCCGGTTCGGCCCCACCAGCTTGACGACGCCCTCTTCCACGCCTTCCGGGCGCTCGGTCCCGTGGCGCATGACCAGGACCGGTTTCCCCAGCGCGGGCGCCTCTTCCTGGACCCCGCCGGAATCGGTGAGGATCAGGGTGGCGCGTTTCATCGCCGCGACGAACGCCAGGTACTCCAGCGGCTCGCACAGCGTGATGGCCGGGTGCATTCCGAGCATCTCCCGCGCCTGGATCCTCACGTTCGGATTCGGGTGCACCGGGTAGAGCACGTGGATGTCCGGGTGCCGGTCCACGAGCTCCAGGATCCCCTCGCATACCTGGCAAAAGGGCGCCCCGAAGTTCTCGCGCCGATGCGCGGTCACGAGCACCAGGCGCTTGTCGGCAGGGATGTCGACCGGCAGGGGGTAATCGCGCCCGGCAACGTGCTCGAGCGCGTCAATGACGGTGTTCCCGGTCACGTTGATCGCCGCGGGATCGACCCCCTCTGCCAGCAGGTTGTCGCGCGCTCGCGTGGTCGGCGCGAAGTGCCAGCGCGACAATCGCCCGGCGACGATCCGGTTCATTTCCTCCGGATACGGGCTGTGGAGGTCGCCCGTGCGCAAGCCCGCCTCGACATGGCCGACGGGGATGCGCCGGTAGAAGGCGGCCAGGGCGACGGCCATCGCGGTGGTGGTATCGCCCTGGGCGAGGACCGCGTCGGGTGCCTCGTCCGCGAAGACCCGGTCCAGGCGCAGCAGCAGCCGCGCAGTCAGTTCCGGCAGCGACTGGTCCGGCCGCATGATGTCGAGGTCGATGTCCGGGGCCAGGCCGAACGCCACGAGCACCTGGTCCAGCATCTGCCGGTGCTGGGCGGTGGCGACGATGCGAACGTCGACCCACGGTTCCCTGCGAAGGGCCAGCACGACCGGCGCCATCTTGATGGCTTCCGGGCGCGTGCCGATGACGATCAGGATGCGTCGCCGCCGGCCCCTGGGTTTGTCGCTCATGCTTGCTTCCTCGAAAGCAGCTGCGACTGTTAGTGCTCCCTGCGCCTCAAAAAGTTTAAGAGGTCGATCCGGGTGATCAGGCCGAGGAAATGGTCGCCGTCGGTGACGATGGCCACCTGGCCGCGGTCGAAGACCGGCAGCAGGGCCTCGATCGGCGATTCGACGTCCATGACCTCCAGCTTGCTGACCATCGCGGTCGAGACCGGGTCGCGGAACCGGGCCTCGTCGCCGTAGACGTGCAGCAGCACGTCGGATTCGTCGAGGATGCCGACGATCCGGTCGCCGTCCATCACCGGCAGCTGCGAGATCTCGTACAGCTTCATCCGCTGGTAGGCGGTGACCAGCAGGTCGGTCGGCGCGACCACCACGGTGTCCTTTTGCGAATACGGACGCAGGATCAGGTCGCGCAGGTCGCCGTGCTGCTCGCGCTCCAGGAAGCCGTTGTCGAGCATCCAGTAGTCGTTGTAGAGCTTGGACAGGTACTTGTTGCCGGTGTCGCAGACGAACAGCAGCACCTTCTTCGGCGTGGTCTGCTCGCGGCAATACCGGAGCGCGGCGGCCAGCAGGGTGCCGGTGGAGGAGCCGCCGAGGATGCCTTCCTTCTCCAGCAGCTCGCGCGCGGCCAGGAAGCTTTCCTTGTCGCTGATCGCGTAGGCCTTCTTCACCCGGCTGAAGTCGGAGATCGTCGGCAGGAAGTCCTCGCCGATGCCCTCGACCATCCAGCTGGCGGACTTCTCGCTCAGCGTGCCCTCGTTGATGTATTCGGCCAGGATCGAGCCGACCGGGTCGGCGAGGATCATTTCCACGTCCGGGGCGTGCTGCGCGAAGCACCTCGACAGCCCGCTCATCGTGCCCGAGCTGCCGCAGCCGAACACCACCGCGTCGACGCCGCCCACGTCGGCCATCTGCCGCAGGATTTCAGGGCCGGTGCCGAATTCGTGCGCGGCCGGGTTGTCGGGGTTGCCGAACTGGTTGATGAAGTAGGCGCCGGGCGTTTCTCGAGCGATGCGCTCTGCCAGGTCCTGGTAGTAGTCGGGGTGGCCCTTGGCCACGTCCGAACGGGTCAGCACGACCTCGGCGCCCATCGCCTTGAGGTTGAAGATCTTCTCGCGGCTCATCTTGTCCGGGACCACCAGCACGAGCTTGTAGCCCTTCTGCTGCGCGACCAGGGCCAGGCCGATGCCGGTGTTGCCCGCCGTGCCCTCGACCAGGGTGTCGCCGGGCTTGATGTCGCCGCGCTTCTCGGCGGCCTCGATCATGCTCATGCCGATGCGGTCCTTGATCGAACCGCCGGGGTTCTGGTTCTCGAGCTTCAGGTACAGCTCGCAGGCGCCGGCATCCAGGCGCCGGGCCTTGACGATGGGCGTATCGCCGATGAGTTCGAGGACGGAGGAATGGATCGACATGCTGCGCTCGCGGAAAAACACGGAGCGCGATTATCGCATCGTCGCGGGGCCTGCCAGGCGCGACCCGGCAGGCCCGGGAGATCGCGGACGACGACGACCGACGAGGATGGCCGCCGCCGCCCGCGAATGAGGCGGTGTGGACTAGTTCTGCAAGGTCTCGAACAGGCGCGAGAGGCGATCCTTGGCCGCCAGCTTCTGCCGCTTCATCTGCAGCAGGGTGGTGT
Source organism: Luteimonas sp. (assembly GCA_036570525.1). GTDB lineage: Bacteria > Pseudomonadota > Gammaproteobacteria > Xanthomonadales > Xanthomonadaceae > Luteimonas. The sequence continues at coordinate 707 of DATCYC010000011.1, read as the reverse complement.
CGTCGACGGGAAGCACGCCGAGCTCGGCGTCGAGGACCTTCTTGTCCAGTTCCTTGTGGTGGTGGTAGAGCTGGCGGAATTCCGGGTTCGCCTTGAACAGAGCGTCGAGTTCGGACTGCGGTTGCCCTTCAAACATGGAAGCCTCCTTCAGCGCAAAAACGAACGCCCCGGGCGTGGGCACGGGGCGTTCCGGGATCATCGAGCAGGGCGATCGGCACCAGCACCTTCGGGGCACCGGGCCGGAAACCACTTCCGGCGGCGCGCTCCCGAGGCTTGTGCAGTTGAATCATGTCGTCGCGGCTCTGGGTCAGCCAGGCGACCGTGATCGGAATGATCGGTCGCTTGGGTATCCGACCCTACTCCCCCGATCCGGGGGCGGCAAGCGTATGGCGCAAGGTGCTGATTCGCCTGGGGTCAGCCCCAGGTCCGGAGGCCCGGACTGCGCGCCCGGCGGCCACGCGGCATGACTTTCCCGGCCCGCAAGTAATTGAAATTTAACGGAAATTTACGGAAATCAAACATCCCCCGAGGTCAGGGGTTGTCGTCGGTCTCTTCCGGCGCGGGCGGCACGTCGCGCATCAGTTCGGCCTCCTGCCGGGCCAGCTCGGCGGCGCGCTGGCGGGCGGCCCGGAGCCTGGCGGCCTGGCCGCTGGCGACGCTGTCCAGCGCGCCTTCGGCCTCGGCCTGGGCGGTGGTTGCCGCGTCGG
>DATCYC010000010.1:0-3416 GCA_036570525.1 Luteimonas sp. | reverse complement strand
CCGGGGGCATTGGCGATCATCACGCCGTTGATGCGCTTGGCGATCGCGCCCTGTTCCTTCGGCCCGTAATGATCGAACACGTGGAACAGCAGGCCGGTGCCCTGGGTGAGGGTCTTGAACTCGTTCTGGAACCCGATCAGCCCGCGCGCCGGGATCATGTAGTCCAGGCGCACGCGCCCCTTGCCGTCGGACTCCATGTTCTTCAGCTGGGCCTTGCGGGTGCCGAGCTTTTCCATGACGCCGCCCTGGTGGACTTCCTCGATGTCGACCACCAGCTGCTCGATCGGCTCCATCTGCTGGCCGTCGATTTCCTTGATGATGACTTCCGGGCGCGACACCGCCAGCTCGAACCCTTCACGACGCATGGTCTCGATCAGCACCGACAGGTGCAGTTCGCCGCGGCCCGACACCAGGAACTTGTCCGGGTCCGAGCCTTCCTCGACCTTCAACGCGACGTTGTGCAGCGTCTCGCGCTCCAGCCGCTCGCGCAGCTGGCGGCTGGTGATGAACTTGCCGCCGCTGCGGTCCTTGTTGCCGGCGAACGGCGAGTTGTTGACCTGGAAGGTCATGCTGATCGTCGGCTCGTCCACGGTCAGCGCGGGCAGCGCTTCGGGAGCGTCCAGCGCGCATACGGTGTCGGAGATGCCGAGTTCGGCGACGCCGGAGATGGCGACGATGTCGCCGGCTTCGGCTTCGGGCACTTCCACCCGCTCCAGGCCCATGAAGCCGAGCACCTGCAGCACCTTGCCCTGGCGCTTCTTGCCGTGGCGGTCGATCACGCTGACCGGCATGTTGGTGCGCACCTTGCCGCGCTGGATGCGGCCGACGCCGATCAGGCCGACGAAGTTGTTGTAGTCCAGCTGGCTGATACGCATCTGGAACGGGCCGTCCTGGTCCACGGTCGGCGGCGCAACGTGCTCCATGATCGCCTCGTACAGCGGGGTCATGTCGCCCGAGCGCACGCTGTCGTCCAGGCTCGCGTAGCCGTGCAAGGCCGAGGCGTAGACGATCGGGAAGTCGAGCTGCTCGTTGGTCGCGCCGAGCTTGTCGAACAGGTCGAACACCTGGTCGATCACCCAGTCAGGGCGCGCGCCGGGGCGATCGATCTTGTTGACCACCACGATCGGCTTGAAGCCCATCGCGAACGCCTTCTGGGTGACGAAGCGCGTTTGCGGCATCGGCCCGTCCATCGCGTCGACCAGGATCAGCACCGAGTCGACCATCGACAGCACGCGCTCGACTTCGCCGCCGAAGTCGGCATGCCCGGGCGTGTCGACGATGTTGATGCGGTTGCCCTGCCAGGTGATGGCGGTGTTCTTGGACAGGATCGTGATGCCACGTTCCTTTTCCTGGTCGTTGCTGTCCATCACGCGCTCGGCGAGCACGGTGCGTTCGGAGAACGTGCCCGACTGCTTGAGCAGGCAGTCGACGAGGGTGGTCTTGCCATGGTCGACGTGGGCGACGATGGCGATGTTGCGGAGGCGTTCGATGGACATGACGGGAACGGGAAAGGCGCACCGGAGCTGGGAGGGCAGGGCGCGACTATTAAAGTGGAGGGAGCCGGATAGTATACCTTGCTGCGGTGCCGCAAACGCATCCGCCGCGACCCGATTGAATCCCTTCCTTCAGCCCGCATATCGGCCGGGCATCCCACCCCAACGAGGCATCCCATGTCCCTGAACGCCGTCTTCGATACCGACCGTGGCCCGATCAAGGTCGAGCTGTACCCCGACAAGGCCCCCCTGACCGTGGCCAGCTTCGTCAACCTGGCCCGGCGCGGCTTCTACGACGGCCTGAGCTTCCACCGGGTGATCCCGGATTTCATGATCCAGGGAGGCTGCCCGCAGGGCACCGGCACCGGCGGCCCGGGCTACAAGTTCGAGGACGAGGCCAACAACGGCGTCAAGCACGAGCGCGGGGTGCTGTCGATGGCCAACGCCGGCCCCAACACCAACGGCAGCCAGTTCTTCATCACCCACATCAAGACCGACTGGCTGGACGGCAAGCACACCGTGTTTGGCAAGGTGCTCGAAGGCCTGGAGGTCGTCGACGCCGTCAAGCAGGGCGACACCATCAAGTCGGTGAAGATCGAGGGCGATGCCGACGCCGCGCTGGCCGCCAAGGCCGACCGCGTCGCCGAGTGGAACAAGATCCTCGCCGCCTGACCGCGGCGTACCGTCGTCGCCCGCTCCGCAGGGCCGGGAGCGGGCGGCCGGCATGCTAAAATCACGGGGCTGCGAAGCGCGTGCCCGAGTCACGGCGACGCGCCCGCCCGCAGCCTCCCGCTCCCCAAACTCCCGAGGTTCCGCGATGCCCCAGCTCGCCAAGCGCATGGGCCGTGCCAAGCCCAGTGCGATCATGGTGGTGGCCGAAAAGGCCAAGCAGCTCAAGGCCGAAGGCCGCGACATCATCAGCTTCTCGATCGGCGTCCCCAACTTCCTGCCCGGCGACCATGTCTACGACGCGGCGCGCAAGGCGCTGGACAACGACTCCGGCCAGTACGGCAGCAACCGCGGTTCCAACGAACTGCTTGACGCCTTCCTCAAGCACATCGAACAGGTCGGCCTGACCGGTTACACGCGCGCCAACTGCGCGACCGGGATCGGCGCCAAGCACGTGCTCTACAACCTGTGCGAGGCCCTGCTCGACGAAGGGGACGGTTTCGCCTTCGCCACCCCGTACTGGACCAGCTACGTCGACATCGGCGAGATCCTCGACGCCGACATCCAGCTGCTGCCGTGCCCGGCGGAGCAGGACTACAAGCTCACCCCCGCGCAGCTCGATGCCGCGCTGGCGAAAAAGCCCAAGGTCTTCCTGTTCAACAACCCGTCCAACCCGACCGGCATGGTCTATACGAAGGACGAGATCTCGACGCTGGCCGACGTCATCGTGAAGTACCCCGACACCTGGGTGATCACCGACGACATCTACAACCGCATGGTGTTCGACGGCATCGGCTACCACAACTTCGTGCACGCGCGTCCCGAGCTGCGCGACCGCGTGGTGTTCATGGATTCGCTGTCCAAGACCTACGGCATGCCCGGCTGGCGCGCCGGCTTCATGGTCGGCCCGGAGGTGGTGGCGAAGGCCGTCACCATCATGAATTCCAACCACATCACCAACATCCCGGAGATCGTGACCGCAGCCGCCGTGGCGGCACTGTCCGGCCCGCAGGACGTGCCGGACGCCAAGCGCGCCGAGTTCCAGGCCAAGCGCGACCAGGTGGTCGCCGCGTTGAACGCGATCCCCGGCGTGGTCTGCCCGACGCCGCAGGGTGCGTTCTACGCGTTCCCGGACATCAGCGTCGCCTTCGGCAAGTCGCACAACGGCAAGGTCATCGGCAACGATGTCGAACTGTGCAACGCGCTGCTCGAAGCCAAGGGCGTGGCCTGCGTGCCGGGCTCGGCCTTCGGCGA
>DATCYC010000009.1:0-1552 GCA_036570525.1 Luteimonas sp. | reverse complement strand
TCCCGTTGCGGCCGACCACGCCCACGCGCCAGCCGGCGTGCATGGTGAGGTCGACATCGGACAGCAGCAGGCGCTCGCCGCGCCGCAGGGCGAAATTCTTGAAGGAGATCATGGGGCGCGCATTCTACAAGGCGCCGCGCGGTGCACGCATGCACCGGATGTGGGAGCGGCCTCAGCCGCTCCCACAAGGGGTACGGAACCAGCGGCCGGATGATCGGTCGTTCCCCATTCCCCTCATTCCCCACTCCCGCTCCACGCGACACGCACATCGGGAAACCACGGTCCCGCTATCGCCCCTCGCGCGTTGCATCGATCGTGCCAGCCCTTCACTATCGTCTCCCCCTCCCCCACTGGCCGATCGATGCCGCACCACACGTCGCTGATCGCCATCCTGTGCGTGGGCTTCGTGCTGGCCTTCGTGCTGGGCATGGTCGCGCAGCGGCTGCGACTGTCGCCGCTGGTGGGTTACCTGGTCGCCGGCATCATCGCCGGGCCGTTCACGCCCGGCTTCGTCGGCGACCCGACGCTGGCCCCGCAGCTGGCCGAGATCGGTGTGATCCTGCTGATGTTCGGGGTCGGCCTGCACTTCTCGCTCAAGGACCTGATGGCGGTCAAGGCGATCGCCATCCCCGGCGCGATCGTGCAGATCACCGTCGCCACCGTGCTCGGCTGGGGGCTGTCGGCGCTGCTGGGCTGGCCGACGCTGCACGGCGTGATCTTCGGCTTCTCGCTGGCCACCGCCAGCACCGTGGTGCTGCTGCGCGCGATGGAGGAGCGGCGCCTGCTCGAAACCCGGCGCGGGCGCATCGCCGTGGGCTGGCTGATCGTCGAGGACCTGGCCTGCGTGCTGGCCCTGGTGCTGATGCCGGTGATCGCCAGCGTGCTCGGCACCAGCGGCGAGAAAGCCATTACCTTCGGCGATGTCGTGGTCAAGATCCTGACCACGCTGATCCAGCTGGGGCTGTTCGTCGGGGTGATGCTGGTGGTCGGGCGGCGGCTGATCCCGTGGCTGCTCGAGCACACCGCCGGCACCGGCTCGCGCGAACTGTTCACGCTGGCGGTGCTGTCGATCGCGCTGGGCATCGCGGTGGGTTCGGCGGAGCTGTTCGGGGTCTCGTTCGCGCTGGGCGCGTTCTTCGCCGGCATGCTGCTCAACGAGTCCGAACTCAGCCACAAGGCCGCGCAGGACTCGCTGCCGATGCGCGACGCGTTCGCAGTGCTGTTCTTCGTTTCGGTGGGCATGCTGTTCGACCCGCACATCCTGGTCGAGCAGCCGCTGCTGGTGCTGGCCACCGCGTTCATCATCGTGTTCGGCAAGTCGGCGGCGGCGTACGTGATCGTGCGTGCGTTCGGGCATCCGCGCAGCACCGCGCTGACGATCTCGGCGAGCCTGGCGCAGATCGGCGAATTTGCCTTCATCATCGCCGGGCTCGGCGTGACCCTGGAGCTGATGCCTTCGGAGGCGCAGGACCTGGTCCTGGCCGGCGCGCTGATCTCGATCATGCTCAACCCGCTGATCTTCCGGCTGCTCGACCGCTGGCAGGCCAGGCAG
>DATCYC010000008.1:0-4478 GCA_036570525.1 Luteimonas sp. | reverse complement strand
GAGCCGAGCGCGCTGGGCACCGGCAGGTTGTTGGGGACGAGGGCTTGATTGAGCGTGGTAGCTGTCATGGGCGTCATTTTAGCAGTGTCCATATGCGACTGCTAACGAAAGGAGAAGTTCCCAGTGTTCCGTTCATGGAACAGTAGGCCGGGTCTGGAGGTTCTGCAGCCTGAAACGGGGCCAGCGGGTGCCGGGGGACGGGATTGTCATCCCTCGCTGCGCTCGGGATGACAGCGTCAGTTCAGTCCCCACGTCCTCTCGTTCCCTATTCCCCATTCCCCATTCCCGCCTTCGCCCCACCAGCCACCCGCACCATCCGCTCCAGCAACCCCTCCACGATCGAACCCGGATCATCGCTGCGCCCGGTATGCACCGGCGACACCTGGATGATCGAGCTGCGCCGCGCGGTCAGCCAGTGGAAGCGCGCGCGCGGTGGCAGGGCGCCGATCGGGCCGCTGCCGGGGCCTCCGCGGCAGATCGTGGCGATCGCGTCCAGGTGCGCGCGCAGGGCGTCGAGGTCGACGTGCGGGTCGAGCGCGCGTACGCGCGCCGGGTCGAGTTCGATGCCCGCTTCGAGCAGGCCCGTCGACTGGCACGACACGATCACGCCGACGTTGACGAACTCCTCGCGCTCGACCCGCGGTACCGCGCGGATCACCGCGTAGTCATAGATGCCCGTGGGCACGGATCGCCTCCTCGACGAATGCGTCGCGCTGGCGCAGCCGCGCGCGGAGATGGTCGGCGTAGGCGTGCCTGTACGCGGCCGCGTCGGCGAACATCGGCTCGCCAGACAGCCAGGCGTCGGGCACCTGCGCGACGATGCGCTCGATGTCGTCGTCGCCGATGCGCACGGCGAGCGCCGCATCGGCTTCGCGCAGCCGCGTGGCCAGCGGCAGCAGCACGTGGTCGGCGATGCGCGCGAACGGCGACGCGGCGGCGCTCCCCGCGTTCACCCAGTCGTGGTGGAAGTACAGCGCCGCGCCGTGGTCGATCAGGTGCAGCTTGCGGTGCCACAGCAGCAGGTTGGTGTTGCGCGCGGTGCGGTCGACGTTGGCGACGAAGGCGTCGAACCAGACGATCGACGACGCCAGCAGCGCGTCGGGCTGCTCGACCAGCGGGTCGAAGTTGATCGCGCCGGGCAGGTAGTCGAGCGCGACGTTGGTGCCGCCGCTGGCGCGGATCAGGTCCTGGATCTCCGGGTCGGGCTCGGTGCGCGCCAGGTCCGGGTCGAGTTCGACCAGCACGATCTCCGGGATCGGCAGGCCGAGCAGGCGCGCCAGTTCGCCCGCGACCACCTCGGCGACCAGCGCCTTGGCGCCCTGCCCCGCGCCGCGGAACTTCATCACGTACATGCCGTCGTCGTCGGCCTCGATGACCGCGGGCAGCGATCCGCCCTCGCGCAGCGGGGTAACGTAGCGGGTGGCGGTAACCGTCCTCATGCGGCTTCGAGCTGCGCACGCGGCGGCAGCGACCAGTCGATCGGCGCCTGGCCGTTGCGCGCGAGATACGCGTTGGCCGCCGAGAAATGCCCGCAGCCGAGGAAGCCGCGATGCGCGGACAGCGGCGAGGGATGCGTGGTCTTCAGCACCCGGTGCCGGCGCGGGTCGATCACCGCGCCCTTCTTTTGCGCGTAGGCGCCCCAGAGCAGGAACACCAGGCCCTCGCGCTCGCGGTTGAGCGTCTCGACGACATGGTCGGTGAAGCCTTCCCAGCCCTTGCCCTGGTGCGAGCCGGCGCGGCCTTCCTCGACCGTGAGCACCGAGTTGAGCAGCAGTACGCCGCGCCTGGCCCACGGCACCAGGTAGCCGTGGTCGGGCCGCGCGATGCCGAGGTCGCGCTGGATTTCCTTGAACATGTTGTCCAGCGACGGCGGCACCGGCACGCCCGGCAGCACCGAAAAGCACAACCCGTGCGCCTGGCCCGCGCCGTGGTACGGGTCCTGGCCGAGCACCACCACCTTCACCGCGTCGAACGGCGTCGCGTCGAAGGCGGCGAAGATCTGCCGCGCGGGCGGGAAGATCCGCGCCCCGGCGGCGTGGCGCTCGCGCAGGAAGCCTGACAACGCCTGCATGTCGTCGCGCTGCAGGTAGTCGCCGATGCGCGACTTCCAGGAGGGCTCCAGCTTGATGCGGTCGTCGGGCATCAGGGTCCTCGCGCTCTTGCAGGAGCGGCTTCAGCCACGAGCTTTCCCCTGAAAGCAGCGACGCCCTTCAAAAGCCCGCGGCTGAAGCCGCTCCTGCAGGTGTTGCGGAGGCCAGGGCGCATTCTCACGTGCCCCGCTGGTGCAGCCCCGCCAGCCGCAGCTGGAACAGCGCCTTGGTCACCAGCAGCCGCTCCTCGATCGGCTTGAGCACCAGGTCGTTGGCGCCTTCGCGCAGCAGGTTGGCCTGGTTGTCGCGGTTGGCGTCACCGGTCATCACCAGCACCGGCAGGCGGCGCTTGCCGTAGCCGAACTGCCTGCGGATCGCGGCCAGCAGGTCGTGGCCGCTGAGCTCTCCCTTCAGGTACACGTCGGTCAGCACCAGGTCGGCGCCGGGCGCGTCGTCGGTGCCGGCGTGGGCGTGCAGGAACTCCAGCGCGTCCTCGACGCTGGGCACGTGCGTGACCCGCATCTGCTGGGCCTGCAGCATGCGCGTGGTGGCGATCGCCACCGTTCGGCTGTCCTCGACGTACAGCACGTGCGCGTCGGGGATCGGCGCCGGCTGCACGTAGCCGCGGATGAACGCGGCCAGCGCCCGGTGGCCGTGGGACTTGTCGAAATAGTCGGTGACGTCGTCGGTGAAGCTGCGCGACTCCAGGCGCGACTGCGCGTCGCCCGAGACCACGATCACCGGCACGTAGCGCTGCGCGGCCGCCTCGCGCACCGCGTGCGCCAGCTGCATGCCGTCGCCGTCGGGCAGCACCAGCGCGGTGGTGACCAGGTCCACGGGCGCGTCATCGAGCGCGGCGCGCGCCTGCTCCAGCCCGCTGCAGCCGACGACCTCGACGTTGGGCAGCTCCTTGTGCAGCACGTCGCCGATCAGCCGGCGCACCAGCTTCGAGCCGTCGACCACCATCACCCGCGGCGCGGCGCTGGCCACGTGGCGCAGGTCGTGCTTGCGCTTGTCGCCGGCCTCGCTCATGTCTGCGTCGGGCGCGTCTGGCGCAGGTAATGGCCGGTGACGAATCCGGCGCCGAGCCAGCCCAGCACGACGGCGCCGGCCAGCACCGCCAGCGCGACCTGCGGGGTGAATCCGGTGAGTTCGAACCGGCTGCCGTAGCTGGCGGCCAGCTGCGCCAGCGGTTCGCGCAGCGCGTGGCCGGCGGTGGCCAGCAGGCCAAGCGCGATCGCGCCGGCGCCGATGCCGTACCACGCACCCAGGTACAGGAACGGCCGGCGGATGAATCCGTCGGTGGCGCCGAGCAGCTGCAGCACGCTGATTTCCTCGCGCCGCGACTGGATGTCCAGGCGCACCGTGTTGCCCACCACCAGCAGCGCGCCCAGGCCGAGCAGGAATGCCAGCACCCACGCCACGCGGCCGCCAAAGCGCAGCCAGCCGTCCAGGCGCTCGCGCCACTGGGTGTCGTGTTGCACCAGCTCGGCCTCGGGCAGTTGCTCCAGGCCCGCCGCGAGCATCATCTCGTCGCCGGCGGGGGTCACGACCAGCACGTAAGGCAGCGGGTTGTCGCCGGCCGCGTCGACGGCGGGCGCCGGCACGCCCTTGTCGCGCAGCGACTGCAGGCCCTGCTCGGGCGTCAGCAATTGCACATCGCCGACGTTGCGGCGGTCGCGCAGCTCTTCGGCCAGCGCGGTCGCGCGTTCACCGGCCACGTCCTGCTTGAGGAACACGCTGATCTCGCGCGACTGCTGCACGCTGCCGGAAAAGCGTTCGACGTTGCCCAGCACCAGCCACAGCCCCAGCGGCAGCGCCAGCGCCACCGCCATCACGCCGACCGTGAGCGCCGTTGCCCACGGCTTGCGCAGCACGCGGCCGAGACTGGCGACGAAGCTGTAGACGTGGTGGTCGAACCAGGTGCCGATGCGTGAGTTCGCGCGCTTGCTACTCATCGGCCAGGTCCTCCGGCGAGATGTCATCCACGAGCGTGCCGTGGTCCAGCACCAGCACCCGCTTCTTCATGCGCTTGACCAGGCCCAGGTCGTGGCTGGCGACCAGCACGCTGGTGCCGTGCTCGGGCAAGGAGGCGAACAGCGCCATGATCTCGGCCGACAGCGTGGGGTCGAGGTTGCCGGTGGGTTCGTCGGCCACCAGCAGGCGCGGTTCGCTGACCACGGCGCGGGCGATGCCGATGCGCTGCTGCTCGCCGGCCGACAGCTGCGTGGGCAGCGCGCGCTCGCGTTCGCCCAGGCCCAGTTGCTCGAGCACGCTGCGCACGCGCCGGCCGATCTCGCCGCGGCGCATGCCGCGCAGGATCAGCGGCAGGGCGATGTTGTCGAACACGCTGCGGTCGGTGAGCAGGCGATGGTCCTGGAACACCAC
>DATCYC010000007.1:0-3034 GCA_036570525.1 Luteimonas sp. | reverse complement strand
CCGTGGTTCACCGAGAACGTCGACAACGGCGTGCGCATCAACACCGGCAACGACGACTTCCTGCAGGTGCCCGCCGAGTACACCTACACGCTGCATTACACCACCGACCGCCAGGTCGGCTTCTTCGACGACCACGACGAGCTGTACTTCAATGCGATCGGCATCGGCTGGAACTTCGCCATCGAACGCGGCAGCGTCGAGGTGCGCCTGCCGCAGCCAGTCCCCGTGGCGGACCTGACCGCCGAGGCCTACACCGGCGGCCATGGCTCCGGGTCGCAGGACTTCCACGCCAGCGTGCCGGCGCCCGGCACCGCACGCTGGACGCTCACGCGTCCGCTCGCGCCCGGCGAAGGCATGACGGTGGCGCTGTCGTTCCCGAAGGGCGTCGTCGCCGAGCCCACCCCCGCGGAGAAGGCGCGGTGGCTGCTGAAGGACAACAGCGCCGTCCTGATCGCGCTGTGCGGCCTGGCGGTGCTGCTGGTGTACTGCTTCCTGCGCTGGCGCCAGGTGGGGCGCGACCCGCACCCAGGCGTCGTGGTGGTGCGCTACGACCCGCCGGAAGGCTATTCGCCGGCAGACCTGCGCTACGTCAAGCGCATGCAGTACGACAACCGCTGCTTCTCGTCGGACCTGCTGCTCAACGCGGTCGAAGGCCTGCTGCGCATCCGTCGCGACAAGCACCTGCTCTCGGACGCCTGGCACCTGACATCGCTGGGCACGCCGCGCGGCGAAGCCAAGGAGGGCCGTCGCGAAGTGCTCGCCAAACTGTTCGCCGACGGCCCGGAGCTCGAACTCGACAACTCCAACGCCACCACCATCGGCGGCGCGCGACTGCTGCACGCGAAGCTGCTGAAGAAACGCTTCACCCCGCGCATGTTCAAGCGCAACGGCGGCAGCATCGGCATCGGCTTCGTGATCGCGCTGCTGTCGATGGCGGCCGCCATCGGTATCGGCGTGGTGTTGCTGGGCTCGGGCGCGGTGCTGCTGATTCCCGTCGGCATCGCGATGCTGGTCGCGCTGAGCGTGTTCGGCTCGCTGGTCAAGGCGCCCACCGCGGAAGGTCGCAAGCTGCTTGACCAGATCGAGGGCTTCCGCCGCTACCTGGGCGTGGCCGAGCGCGACGAGCTGGCCGGCATGGAGGGTCCCGATGCGCCACCGGCGCTCGACGCCACGCGCTACGAGCGCCTGCTTCCCTACGCGGTGGCGCTCGATGTCGAGGACGCCTGGACCAGCAAGTTCACCCTGGCCGTTGGCGCTGCGGCGGTGGCCGTCGCGGCCAAGGGCATCACCTGGTACCAGGGCGCCGGGACCACCGACCTGGGTTCGCTGGGCAGCGCGATCGGCAACAGCCTCACCTCGCAGATCGCCTCGTCATCCACCCCGCCCGGCAGTTCCTCCGGCGGCGGGGGCGGCGGCTTCTCCGGCGGTGGCGGCGGTGGCGGTGGCGGCGGCGGACGCTGAGATCCCGCCCGCGCGGCGCAGCTTGGCCAGCGGGCCGTCGGCGGTGCAGCGCTCATCCGGGAATCCGTACTCGTCGCCGAGCGACAGCGCGCAGGCGTCGACCGCGTCCTGGCCGCCGCCGACCCTGCACTGCCTTGCGTAGGCGCGCAGGAAGGCGTCCCTGCGCTTGACGAATTCGTCGCCGCACTTGCGCGCCAGGATGATGCGGTCCAGGTCGTCCTGGACCGCGTTGGTGCCGGACAGGCCGTACTCGCGCAGCTCGCTGTCGTCGAGCAGGCGCAGGCTGCGGTTGGGCACGGTCATCATCAGGTCGGCGACCGCCACCGAGGCGCCATTGCGCTCCAGGTATTCCTTGATCTCGCCGTAGACCTCGCGCAGTTCCTGGCTCAGCTCGGCGCGCGTGGTGGCCTGCGAACCCACCCGCACCATGCGGTGGATGCCGACCTTGCCGACGACCTCGCGGTCGTCGCCGGCAGCCAGCACCAGCACGCAGGCGCTGTGGCAGATCGAGTCGGCGCGCACGCGGATCGTCCAGCGCGAACCGGCGATCGCGTCGCCGGCGGGCATCGCGTCCTCGACCCGGCCGCCGGTCGAGTCGATGTCGAGGATGCGGGTGTGGATGTCCATGCGGTCGGCCATCGCCGCGACGCGCTGGACCAGCGCGGTGAAGTCGCCGCTGATCTTGCCTTCGTAGCGCAGCCGCACCGAGCCGCGCTCGCGGCAGGCCGCCATCGCGGCCTGGACGTCCTCGAAGCCGAGGTCGACCAGCGGCCGCGGCGCGTCGAAGGGGCCGTCGGCGATTCCACTGTCGGCGACATCGTGTTCGATGTCACCGGGAGCCAGGTCGTCTGATGCCTCGTCCGTCGCGGACTCGGGCGACGGTACCGGCGGCGGCACCGGCATGGCTACGGCATCGGACACGCCCAGCGCGACGGCGGCGACATCCTTGCCCGGCGACGACGCAACGGCGGCTTGCGCGGCCTGCGGCGCTGGTTCGGGCACGATCGCCACCGTGCCCGGCAGCGGCGCGCCCGCCACGCCGCAGTCGATCCACGCATCGCCCGACACCAGCCGCAGCGCCGGCCAGTCGGTGCCCTTGAGCACCTCGGCCTGGGTCGGCACGGCCGGCTTGGCGTCGCTGCTGACCGCACCGGCGTCCTCGCTGCCGCTGGCCACCACCGTTTTCGGCGGCGGCTCCACGGGCGCGGGCGCCTGCTGCCGGCAGGCAACCGGCAGCACGCAGGCGATCGCCAGGCAGGACAGCAGCGACGGAAGACGGAACCGGGCGGGGATCACGACGTGGGGGCTCTGCGGATTGCTCGATGCCTAGTCTATGGCCCAGACCCGTCGGCGCCACAATGCGCGATGAACACTCCGTCCCGTCGCAAGGCGCGCCACGCGACGGTCGTCCGGGACATCGCTTCGACACGGCGCGACAATCGTGCCACCCCGAAACGCGACGCGCCGATGCCCCACGAGCCGGTTGCCTGCTATCCGCCGCTGAACACGCCCAAGCCGATCGCCACCGATGCGTGGATCGTCGACGGCCCGATCATCCGCTTCGGCATGCCGT
>DATCYC010000006.1:0-2102 GCA_036570525.1 Luteimonas sp. | reverse complement strand
GCGCATCAGGCGCTGGAACACCGCAAGTACCGCCACACCGAGGTCCTGCCGCTGTACGCGCGGCTGTCCGCGCGCGACCAGGACCGGGTGTTCAACCCGGGTCCGCAGCGGCGCATCGTGCTGGCGACCAACGTCGCCGAGACCTCGCTGACGGTGCCGCGCATCCACTATGTCGTCGACCCGGGACTGGCGCGCGTGAAGCGCTACAGCCCGCGTCTCAAGCTCGACCGCCTGCACGTCGAACCGGTCAGCCAGGCCAGCGCCGACCAGCGCAAGGGCCGATGCGGGCGCATTGCGCCCGGCACCTGCTACCGGATCTATTCGGAGGCCGACTTCGAGTCGCGCGCGTCGTACACCGATCCGGAAATCCGCCGCGCGGCGCTGGCCGGTGTGATCCTGCGGATGCTGTCGCTGGGGCTGGGCAGCGACGGCGATCGCGGTGGGAAGCGACGGCGTGGCCGCGAAGGCGCCGAAGGGCGCGGCAACGCGAGCCTGGTCGAGGACTTCCCCTTCATCGATCCCCCCGATCCGCGCGCGATCGCAGACGGCTGGCAGCAGCTGTCCGAACTGGGCGCGGTGGACGACAGGCGCCGGCTCACGCCGACCGGTCGCACGATGGCGAAGCTGCCGGTGGACGTGAAGCTCGCGCGCATGCTGGTCGCCGCCCAGGCGCATGGCTGCCTGCACGAGATGCTGGCGATCGCCTCGTTCCTGGGCATCCAGGACCCGCGCGAGCGGCCCGCCGACCAGCGCGCCGCGGCCGACGCTGCGCACGCGCAGTTCCGCGACGCGAAGTCCGAGTTCGTCGGCATCCTCAGGCTCTGGGACGCCTACCGCATCGCGCACGAGGACATGACCCAGTCGCAGCTGCGCAAGTGGTGCGACCGCAACTTCCTCGGCTTCCTGCGCATGCGCGAGTGGCGCGAGCTGCACCGGCAGCTGAAACTGCAGTGCGAAGATTCGTGGGGTAGGGTGGGTCTTGGCCTGCCGCCTCGGGAGGCAGCGTCCGTGGCGGGTCAAGACCCGCCCTGCGGGCACGTGGAGCTGCATCGCGCGCTCATCGCAGGCCTGCCCACCCAACTCGGCCACCGCACCGAGCGCGGCCAGTACGAGGGGCCGCGCGGGCGCAAGTTCCAGCTGTTCCCCGGCTCGCCGCTGGCGTCCAAACCGCCGCCGTGGGTGCTGTCGGCGACGCTGCTCGATACCGAGAAAGTATGGTCGCTGACCAACGCCGCGATCGAACCCGAGTGGGCGATGGCCGAACTGCCGCACCTGCTCGCGCGCCGCCACTTCGACCCGCGCTGGTCGCGCAGCCAGGGGCGGGTGATAGGCAGCGAGCAGGTGTCGCTGTTCGGGCTCGTGCTCGCGCCGAAGAAGCCGATCCACTACGGCGGCCTGTATCCGGAGGAATCGCGCGACATCTTCGTGCGCGACGGACTGGTCACGGGCGAGATCAATACCCGCAGCGCGTTCGTCGCGCGTAACCGCAAGACCCTGGCGCAGGCCGAGGAAGAGGAAGCCAAGCAGCGTCGCGCCGGCCTGGTGGTGGACGAGGAGTGGATGGCGCAGTGGTATCGCGACCGGATTCCGGCGGAGATCACCAGCGCCCAGGCGCTCGACGCCTGGTACGCGAAGCTGCCGGCCAACGCGAAGCAGGCGCTGGAGTGGACGCGCGACGACCTGCTGGTGGCCGACGGCGCCGACGCGGACCTGTTCCCGGCGTTCATCGCGCTGGGCCAGGCGCGGCTGGCGGTGCGCTACCGCTTCGAACCCGGCGCAGTCGACGACGGGATGACGGTGGTGGTGCCGCTACACCTGCTGAATGCGCTGGACCCCTCGCGGCTGTCGTGGCTGGCACCGGGCTTCGTCGCCGACAAGGCGGCGGCGATGATCCGCACCCTGCCCAAGGCGCTGCGGCGCAACTTCGTGCCGGCGCCGGACTTCGCGCGCGCCTTCGCCGAGGCGCACGGCAGGGCCGACGCGGAGGCGGACGCGTTCGCAGGCACGCTGGCGCGCTTCCTCAAGCGGATGACCGGCGCTGAAGTCACCGGAGGCGATTTCGAAGAGGCCGCGCTCGAGCCGCACCTGCGTGCCAACCTGCG
>DATCYC010000005.1:0-5993 GCA_036570525.1 Luteimonas sp. | reverse complement strand
CGCGTGAACCGCCCTTCGCGCCATTGCAGCGGCAGCATCTGCCCGCGCAGCGGAAGCTGCGCGGTGATGTCGCGCTGCAGCGGTGCGATGGCGTCGTTGTCGTCGTGCGCGGCCAGCTGCTGCGCCAGCCAGTGCTGGTGCTCGCGCACGAAGCGCTCGCCCGATACCAGGCTGGCGCGCGGCGGCAGCGTCAGCCGCGCGCCGCGCTCGTCCACCGACAGCCGCATCCGTCGCGCGCGCGGATCGCGCACGCGCAGGATCTCGATGCTGCCGCCATCGTCGGGGGTGAAGTCGAAGCGGTCGCGCTCGACAGTACGTCGCCCGGGCGTTTGCAGGCGGAACAGGGAAGTCATGCGTGTGCGGTACTGGTCAAGCGGAAGCGCGTACGTGTCAGGATGCGGCAAAACCGCTTCGAAGAAAAGAAAAACGACGGCCCCGGAGGGCCGTCGTCCTGGTCATCGTCGATGCGATGTCGCGTCAGAGCGCGCGCGTCGGCGTCATCCTGATCGCGCTGTAGTAGGGAATGTTCGGCTTCAGGCCGGGGCTGCGCTGCTCGCGCGGCATGGATTCGTCCGCCTCCACGAACCACTGCTTGTACAGCGCCTGGCAGCGGCTGGACTCGATCAGCGGATCGGTGGCCGCGGCGAGCTGCTCGTCCGAGCAGCGGTCGAGGAACTGCTTGCCCGCGTCGGTGAGCGTGGTCGGGAACTGCTTGATGACTTCCGGCGATGTTGCAGGCTCCGCGGCAACGGCCAGTGCCGGCGCGGCCAGCGCTGCGGCAAGGGACAGCGCGATCAATGCTTTCATCGGAACCTCCTGTAATCGGATGTGCTTCCGATAGTGCGCCGCGCGGGCGTGGCATGCAAACCGCGGCGCGTCATTCGGCCTTCGACAGCTTCAGCGCCGGCTCCAGCAGCGCGAACAGGCGCTTGAGCTCGCCGGCCATCAGCGCGAAGCGGGCGTCGAGCTCGGCGCGGATGTCCTCGGTTTCGGTGCCTTCGAGCTGGTCGACCACGCCGTCGAGGAACTTGAGCTTGCGGATGATCAGGTCCTCTCCGAGTACGAACGAGACGTGGTCGTCGAGCACCAGCGCGAGCTTGGTGACCTGCTTGCCCGACTCCAGGTGCTTGGCGATCTCGTCCGACTGCAGCTCCTGGTTCTGGCACTTGACCACCGCGCCGTGCTCGGCGGCGTCCTTGAGCTCGCACTCCTCGCCGAGCGAGAACCCATCGGGCAGCGGCTCGCCGGCGATCCAGCCGGTCAGCACCGAGCGCGGCGCGACCTCGGCGTTGAGCGGCAGCGCCGGGAAGCTGCCCAGCGCGTTGCGGATCTCCGACACCACGCCCTCGGCGCTCTTGCGCGAGGAGCTGTCGACGATGCACAGGCCGTGTTCGAGGTCGAGCATCGCGTCGGTGCGCGACGGCTTCACGAAGGCGCGCGGCAGCAGTTCGTGCACCAGGTCCTCCTTGAGCCGCTTGCGCGCGCGGCCGCCGGGCTTGCGGCCTTCGCGCTGCTCCATCTCGGCCAGCTTCTTGCCCAGCAGGTCGTTGACCACCGCCGCGGGCAGGATCTTGTCCTCGCCGCCGACGGTGAGCCAGATCGCGTCTTCGATGCGATGGCTCAGCGCCTCGGCGTCGCGGCCGAAGGGCGAGACGAAGCCGCGCGAGGACAGCTCGAGGCCGCCGACGGGCTTGAGCGTGCACTCGGCGAGGTGGTCGTCGAGGTCGGACAGGTCGAGGGAGGCGGGGAAGCGGAACAGGGTGAGGTTTCTGAAGAACATTGGTAGTCCGGGAATGGGAAGTGAAGAGTCGGAATGGGGGAAACCCCGCTCGTCATTCCCGCGCAGGCGGGGATGACGACTGAAAGGACATCGGCTGTCAGGCTTCGCCGCGTTCGTCGCGCGCGCTGTCGTCGTGCGGCTCGCCGGCAAGCCACGCGTGCGCATCCGGCATCGCGTCGCCGCCACCATCGCGGCCCAGCGCGAGGAAATCGAACAGCTTCGGATCGCTCAGCTGCGACGGGCGGATGTCGCCCAGCGCGCGCGCGATCTGGTCGATGCGGCCGGGCGACTCGCGCTCCCACTGGTCGAGCATCCGCTTGACCTGCCTGCGCTGCAGGTTCTCCTGCGTGCCGCACAGGTTGCACGGAATGACCGGGAACTGCTTCGCCTCCGCATGCGCGACGATGTCGTCCTCGCGCACGTAGGCAAGCGGACGGATCACCACGTGCTTGCCGTCGTCGGACAGCAGCTTCGGCGGCATGCCGGAAATCTTCGCGTGGAAAAACAGGTTGAGGAAGAACGTCGCCACCAGGTCGTCGCGATGGTGGCCCAGTGCGATCTTGTTGAATCCCTGCTCTTCGGCGAACCTGTACAGCGCGCCGCGGCGCAGGCGCGAGCACAGCGAGCACATGGTCTTGCCTTCCGGCACCACGCGCGTGACCACCGAGTAGGTGTCCTGCTCGAGGATCCGGTATTCGACGCCGAGAGATTCCAGGTACTCCGGCAGCACGTGTTCCGGGAAGCCGGGCTGCTTCTGGTCGAGGTTCACCGCGGTCAGCGAGAACGACACCGGCGCCTTTTTCTGCAGCTGCAGCAGGATGTCGAGCAGGGTGTAGCTGTCCTTGCCGCCGGACAGGCAGACCATGACCTTGTCGCCGTCATCGATCATGCCGAAGTCGCCGATCGCGCGACCGACCTGGTGGCGCAGGCGCTTGGCCAGCTTGTCTTGTTCGCGCGCGGCCTTCTGGCCGGGCGCGGTGCGGCGGACGGGTTCGGACAGGGGCAGGATCGTGCTCATGAACCCCCCATTCTACCGGCCGTGCGTCGCGCGGGACCGACGATGACGGCCGCGCCGGGGCGCGTGTAAGCTCGCTGGCGTGGAACCCGCCAACGACGCCGTCATGAACCAGCAGCTGGTCGAGCTCAAGCTCGAGCACCGGGACCTGGACCTTGCGATCGCGCGCCTGCAGGCCGACATCCAGGCCGACGAACTGACGGTCAAGCGGATGAAGAAACGCAAGCTGCAGCTCAAGGACCAGATCGCGCAGCTGGAGTCGGACCTGATCCCGGACGAGCCGGCGTAGAAGACGCTTCGCTCGATCCGGGGTTCATTCGATCGCAGGCCTCGCCGCCACCTGACGGGCCCGACGCGACCTGCAGGCCACGCCGGGCTCGGATCACAGGCTTGCTGGAAAGCAAGGCTCCTGTCCCCCGCTTGTGGGTCGCCGAGCAAGTCGGAACGCGGGTGCGAATGCCCTTGGGTGCGAAATCAAGGAGGAGGCGTCGGCCATCGGCCGACGCCGGGGGACATTCGCACCCAAGGGCATTCGCACCCGGCGCCCAGCCATCTGCAGGCGCGTGCTTTTCCTTCAGTCGAGAGAAGAGGATCCAGCAGCCAACTACGCAGCCGGCGGCTCCGTCGCGGCCTATTCCGCCGCCACCTCCGGCCGCACCGCCTCCGGGCTCACCTTCTCGATCGTGTGCCGCAGCTCGCGGCCCAGGATCACCTTGGCGTCGCGCGCCCAGGCATCAAGGCGCTGATCGAAGACCAGCTTGCTGTTGCCGTCCAGCCACACCAGCTCCAGCTCGCGCAGCTTCTGGATGAAGCCGCGGAACAGCGCCTTGTCGAAGAATTCCGGCGCCGCCGGCGCGTACAGCAGGCTCAGCCGCTGCGCCGCCAGCTGGCACAGGCTTTCCAGCTCGCCGGCGCCGAGCGTGCCCGGGCCGTTCTTGGCCAGCACCGAGATCGCGATGTAGTAGCGCTCGAACGCCTGCTGCAGCGGATGCCCCAGCGCACGCAGGCGGAACACCTCGTCGCTCTGCCCGGCGTTGCGCGACAGGATGCCGCCATCGTCCTCGCTGACCTGCTCGAGCAGGCCCTCGCGGATGAACACCTCGATGGTCGCGTCGACGCGCGCGGCGAAGCTGTCCTGGTCCCAGGGCAGGAACAGTTCGCCCTGCAGGAACGGATACACCGTGCGCCCCACCTCCAGCAGGTTGCGCCGCGCCATGCGCCGGTTGTGCTGGAAGCAGCAGGCGATCCACGCCGAGGCGGTGAACAGGTGCAGCACGTTGTTGCGGAAGTAGCTCAGCAGCACCGCGGTTTCGGCGCTGCTCACGCTGAGCACGTCGCCCAGCGGGTGCGCGGTGCGGCTCAGCACGCCGATCTCCTCGCCGTGGGCGACGATCTCCTCCGGCGAGTGCGGGGTGACGGTGACCAGCTCGCTGTACGGCACCTCTTCGAGCAGCCGCTTGGACAGCAGGATCTGCGCGCGCAGGTCGCCCTCGCCCATCGCGTGCTTGGGCGTGGACAGCAGCGCCAGCGCCAGCAGGTTGATCGGGTTCACGTCGGCGGCGCGATTGATGTTGACCTGGATGCGCTGCGCCAGGTTGTCGACGGTCGACGACAGCCACGCGGGCTTCTCGTCGTCCGGTACCGGCTTGCCGTCCCAGTCGGGCGCCTGCTCGGCAAGCACGTCGGCCAGCGCGATCGGCTCGCCGTAATTCACCACCACCTGGCCGTAGTTCTGCCGCAGCACCTTGGGGATGCCCCACAGCAGCGCCCAGATCGATTCCTTCTCCTTCGGCTTGCCGGTCAGCTCGTCCAGGTAGCTGCTGCCTTCCATCAGCTTCTCGTAGCCGATGTAGACCGGCTGGAACAGCACCGGCCGCGTGGGCTGGCGCAGGAACGCGCGCACCGTCATCGAGATCATCCCGCCCTTGGGCTGCAGCAGGCGGCCGGTGCGCGAGCGCCCGCCCTCGATGAAATACTCGATCGAATAGCCGCCGGCGACCAGCTGCGCGACGTACTCGCTCAGCACCGCCGAGTACAGCATGCTGCCGCGGATCGAACGGCGGATGTAGAACGCGCCGCCCTTGCGCAGGATCGTGCCGATCACCGGCAGGTCGAGGTTGACCCCGGCGACGATGTGCGGCGGCACGATGCCGCGGTCGTACAGCAGGTACGACAGCAGCAGGTAGTCCATGTGGCTGCGGTGGCTGGGCACGTAGACGATCTCGTGCCCGGGCGCCACGGCCTTGAAGCGGTCCAGGTGGTGCACCAGCACGCCGCGGTAGATGCGGTTCCAGACCGTGGTCAGCAGGAAGCTGGCCGAACGCACCACCGGGTGCGAATAGTCGGCGGCGATCTCGTAGGCGAAGGCGTGCGCCTTCTTCCAGGCTTCGGCGGGGGTGGACTTGTCGCGGCGCGCCTGGTCGGCGATCGCGTCCTTGACCGTGTCGGCGGCCAGCACCTTGTCGATCAGCAGCCGGCGGGTGGACAGGTCCGGCCCGATCATCGCCTCGCGGATGCGGTTGAAGTGCGTGCGCAGCACCCGCGAGAGCTTGCGCACGGTGCGCTCGGGCGGCAGGTCCTCGGCGATGATGCCGCGCAGGTTCACGGGCGCCGCGAACCGCACCAGGGTGTTGCGGCCGTTGAGCAGGATCGCCAGCAGCCGGCGGAAGCGGCCGACCAGCGCCCAGTTCTCCGAGAACAAGACCGAGAACCAGCCGCTGGCGCGATCCGGTGCCTGGCCGACGAAGATCGACACCGGTACCAGCTGCACGTCCAGCGCCGGGTCCTCGCGGTGGGCTTCGAGCAGCCGCGCCAGCGATTCGGAATGGGTGCGCGGCGGCGCCGGCTTGCCGGCCGCCAGTGCGGCCAGGGCGCTGTTGGCGCTGCGCCGCGACAGCGCCACGTAGGCGCGCTTGCGGCCCAGCGGGTCGCCGGGCAGCGGACGCAGCGGCGAAGGCATGCCGTTCTCGCGACAGGCGCGGTCGAGGATCAGGGCGTTGGACAGGCCGTAGTCCTCGAGCACGTAGCAGATCGGGCGCGGGTCGACGAACCGCTGCGGCGCGTCGGGTTCGATCCGCAGCGAGATCCACGGCCGCAGCAGGCGGCCGAGCATGCGGGCCCACAGCGGGCGGCGTTCGCGCAGCTGGGCCACGGACGGCGGCGGGTTGTCGGGCAGCAGCGAGGGCTGGCGGTCCGAAG
>DATCYC010000004.1:0-1691 GCA_036570525.1 Luteimonas sp. | reverse complement strand
TAGGTCGAGGCTACGCCCCCGACGGCTCTTGACCTTCGGCCCATGACCCGCCGCCGCGATCCGCACGCCGCCACAAAAGCCGTCGGGGATGTAACCCCGACCCACGCCACCCGTAGGTCGGGGCTACGCCCCCGACGGCTCCTGATCTTCGCGAACCCCATCCACGCCGCCACAAAAGCCGTCGGGGACGTAGCCCCGACCTACGCCATCCCATGGGCGCGATGGCTTTCCCCGCGAAAACAATCGCGCCCATGGGGCGCTCCTACGCGATGCACACCACGCATCAATGCACCACCCACAAAAAAACCGCCCGGCATAACCGGGCGGTTCGTTACTGCGCTGACCCCAGTCCTCAGCCCTCGGCGCCACCGTCATCCGGCGCTTCCACCGGCGGGGCGCCATCTTCCGGCGCCTCGACCAGGCCACGCTTGACCAGCAGCGGCTGGATGTCCGGCTCGTGCCCGGTGAAGTCCACGAACAGCTGCGAGGCGTCCTTGCTGCCGCCGCGCGACAGTAGCGTGTCGCGGAAGCGGTCGCCGTTCTCGCGCTTCAGGCCGCCGTTGTCCTTGATCCACTGCGTGGTGTTCGCGTCCAGCACCTCCGACCAGATGTACGCGTAGTAGCCCGCCGCATACCCGCCCATGATGTGGTTGAAGTAGGGCGTGCGATACCGCGGCGGCACCGGCGCGTAGGCGATGCCGTCCTTCGCCAGCGCCTTGGCCTCGAACGCCATGATCGAATCCGCATCCGGGATCTGGTCCGCCGTCAGCTGGTGATAGCTCTGGTCCAGCATCGCCGCGCCCAGGTACTCGGTGGTGGCGAAGCCCTGGTTGAACTTCTGGCTCGCCAGCACCTTGTCCAGCAGTGCCTGCGGCATCGGTTCGCCGGTCTGGTAGTGCTTGGCGTAGTTGGCCAGCACGCTCGGCCAGTCGGCCCACATCTCGTTGACCTGCGACGGGAACTCCACGAAGTCGCGCGGCACCCGGGTGCCGCTGAAGTACGGGTACTTCACGTCCGAGAACATGCCGTGCAGTGCATGGCCGAACTCGTGGAACGTCGTGGTCACCTCGTCCCAGGTCAGCAGCGTCGGCTTGCCCTCCGGGGGCTTGGGGATGTTGAGGTGGTTGGCGATCACCGGCTGCGTGTCCATCAGGTCGGACTGGCTCACGTAGCTGTTCATCCATGCGCCGCCGCGCTTGGACGCGCGTGCGTACGGGTCGAAGATGAAGATCGCCAGCTGCGAACCGTCCTTGTCGAACACGTCGTAGACGGACGTGTCCGGGTGGTACTTCGGCAGGTCGGTGCGCTCCTTGAAGCTGATCCCGTACAGCTGGTTGGCGGCGAAGAACACGCCGTTCTCCAGCACGTTCTTCATCTCCAGGTAGGGCTTGAGCTGCGACTCGTCGAAGTCGTACTTCGCCTGCCGCACTTTTTCCGTATAGAACGCCCAGTCCCACGGCTCGAGCTTGAACGTCGGCTCGCCCTTGGCGGCCTGCTCCTGGTCGATCATCGCCTGCAGGTCGGCCGCTTCCTTCTTCGCGTTGGCCACTGCGGCCGGCGCCAGCTTGCCGAGCATCTCGTTGACCGCTTCGGGCGTCTTGGCCGTGTTGTCGTCGAGCGCGTAGGCGGCGTAGGTATCGAAGCCCAGCATCTTCGCCTTCTCGGCGCGCAGCTTGAGCATCTGCGAGACG
>DATCYC010000003.1:0-5862 GCA_036570525.1 Luteimonas sp. | reverse complement strand
GGCGCGGATCGCCCTGCTCGGCCTGAACGCACGCGTCGAGTCGGCCGTGATCAAGGGCAAGACCGTCTACCGCGTGCGCCTGGGGCCTTACGGCACCGCCACCGAACTGGCCTCGGCCAAGGCCAAGCTCGCCAACGGCGGATTGCCGGCGCTGGCGATCAAGGTGAAGTAGGGATTCGGGATTCGGGATTCGGGATTCGGGATTCGGGATTCGGGAAAGGCTATCGCCGCGCCGTAGGTCGGGGCTACGCCCCCGACGGCTTTTGATCCGCGGGCTGTGGATCCGTGACGGCGGCCCACCTGCGGTCGCGGCGGTTGAGAAGTCCCCCCGGCACAATGCTTCGCCATTGGAGACAGCCGCCATGCCGATCGAAGCCGCCCTGATCAAACCCGTTGTCGACGTCCTGATGGGACTGTTCAGGCAGGGCGAGAACCTGCGCCTGAAGAGCAACGCGGAGGCCGCGCTGCGCGAAGCCATCCGCGAGCTGTTGCTGGCCAGTCCCGACGACAACAAGGCCGAGGCGCGCATCGCCATCGCCAAGGCCGCCGGCATCCTGTCCGAGGACGTGGTGCTGGCCGAGGACATGCTGAAGAAGACCCGCGCCGCCAAGGCCCGCACCCGCGGCAAGGCGGCCACCGGCCGCAAGCGCAAGCCGGCGGCAACGAAGACGGCCGCGAAATCCGCGCCGGCGAAAAAAGCCGCGAAACCGGCGGCGAAGAAGGCAACGCCGAAAAAGCGAACGGGCACGACCGCGAAGAAGACCTCGAAACCGGCGGCGAAGAAGTCCTGACCGACCACGCTGGCGCGCCGGCCGCCCACCGCGCAGAATCGATCGGCCGATGGACAAGCTCTTCCCCGCCCTGTGCCTGCTCTGGATCGCCAGCGAAATCCGGATCCTCCGGCATCGTCGCTCAGGCGACCCCGCACGCAAGCGCGACGCCGGCACCCTGCGCCTGCTGGTGGTGGTGATCGGCGCCAGCGCCGCGCTCGCGGCGGGATTCGACGGACTCGACGTGGCCCGCTTCCCGCGCCAGCTGCAGGCGCCGCTGTGGTGGCTGGGCATCGCGCTGATGCCGGGCGGCATGGGGCTGCGCTGGTGGTCGATCCGCGTGCTGGCGCGGCACTTCACCGTGGACGTGACGATCCACCCCGACCACGAGCTGGTCCGCCGCGGCCCGTACCGGCTGCTGCGCCATCCTTCGTACACCGGCTTGCTGGTGACTTTCCTCGGCTTTGCGCTGTGCCTGGGCGACTGGCTGTCGCTGGCGGCGATGCTGCCGGTGGTGCTGGCGTTCCTGTGGCGCATCCAGGTCGAGGAGCGGGTGCTGCGC
Organism: Luteimonas sp.; assembly: GCA_036570525.1. Taxonomy (GTDB): domain Bacteria; phylum Pseudomonadota; class Gammaproteobacteria; order Xanthomonadales; family Xanthomonadaceae; genus Luteimonas. The sequence goes on along the minus strand of DATCYC010000003.1, from coordinate 4,530 downwards.
GAGGCGTTCCCGAAGCGCTATGCAGCGTATGCGCGCGAGACGAAACGGCTGGTCCCGTACGTCTGGTAACACCAGCTTTCGTAGGAGCGCACTTGGGCGCACCAGCTTTATCGGTAAAGCCTCATCGCGCCCAAGTGCGCTCCTACGAAAGCGGCACGGCTTAGAATTGGCCGCATGACCAAGACCATCCTCGTCACCGGCGCCAGCGCCGGATTCGGTGCCGCCATCGTCGAGCGTTTCGCCGGCGCCGGCTGGCGCGTCGTCGCCACCGGCCGCCGCGTCGACCGCCTGCAGCAGCTGGTCGAACGCTTCGGCGCCGACGTCGTGCACCCGGCCGCCTTCGACATCCGCGACGCCGACGCGATGCAGGCCGCGCTGGATGCGATCCCCGCACCGTTCCGCGACATCGACGTGCTGGTCAACAACGCCGGCCTCGCGCTCGGCACCGCGCCCGCGCAGCGCGCGGACCTGGCGCAGTGGCGGCAGATGATCGACACCAACGTCACCGCGCTGGCGACGATGACCCACGCGCTGCTGCCGACATTGATCGAACGTCGCGGCGCGATCTTCAACATCAGCTCCATCGCCGGCAGCTATCCCTACGCGGGCGGCAACGTCTACGGCGCGACCAAGGCCTTCGTCACCCAGTTCTCGCTCAACCTGCGCTCGGACCTGCACGGCACCGGCGTGCGCGTGACGTCGATCGAGCCGGGGTTGGCGGAAACCGAGTTCACCCTGGTGCGCACCGGCGGAGACCAGTCCGCATCCGACGCCCTCTACGCCGGCACGCATCCGATCACCGCAGGCGACATCGCCGAATCGGTGTGGTGGATCGCCAACCTGCCGCCGCACCTGAACATCAACCGCTTCGAGGTGATGCCGGTGAGCCAGTCGCTGGCAGGACTGCAGATCCACCGCGACGCGTAGAGCCGGCGACCGCGCCCTACGCCTGCGGCGTGTCGTCCAGGTAGGTGTAGCCGGTCAGGCCCGCTTCCAGTGCGTCGTTCAGTCGCCGCGCTTCCTCGGCCGGCAACTTCGCCGCCTCGACCTTGTCGCGGTAGGTTCGGCGCAGGTCGTCGACCTGGTAGCCGACGTAGTCGAGCATCACGTCGGTGGTGTCGCCGCGGCGCTGCTGGACGATCGCGTAGCCGTCGCCGTCGATGCTGACCTCGATCGCGTCGGTGTCGCCGAACAGGTTGTGGATGTCGCCGAGGATTTCCTGGTACGCGCCGACGAGGAAGAAGCCGAGGCGATAGCTCTCGCCCTGGCGCAGCTCGTGCAGCGGCAGCGAAGTGTCCAGGTCCTCGTTCTCGACGTAGGTGTCGATCTTGCCGTCCGAGTCGCAGGTCAGGTCGGCGATGATGCCGCGGCGGGTCGGTTCCTCGTCGAGGCGCTCGATCGGCACGATCGGGAACACCTGGTCGATCGCCCACACGTCGGGCATCGATTCGAACACGCTGAAGTTGACGAAGTACTTGTCCACCAGCCGTTCGTCGAGTTCGTCCAGGACCGGCCGGTGGCTTTTCTCGGCGTAGGTCAGGCGCGCCCGGACCGCGTGCGCGATGGCGTAGAACAGGTCGTCGATGCGCGCGCGGTGGACGAGGTCGAGCTGGCCCAGCGCGTACAGCGACAGGCCCTCGGCGTGGAAATGCTGCGCCTCGTGGAACAGCTCCACCGCCGGCCGTTCGGCCAGCTCGGCGTGGATGCCGCGCAGGTGGCGAATCACCGCCGGCTCGTCGTCGTGCTCGTCGGGCACGCGGCCTTCGGGCGCGGCCTCGACCTCCGAGACGTTGGCCACCAGCACCGCATGGTGCGCGGTCATCGCACGGCCGCACTCGGTGACGATGCGCGGCTGCGGCAGCTCGTTGGCCGCGCAGGCGTCGGCCAGCGGCTGCACGATGCTCGACGCGTACTGCGCCACGCCGTAGTTGACCGAGTTGTAGCTGCGCGAACGCGTGCCCTCGTAGTCGATGCCCAGGCCGCCGCCGACGTCGACGTAGTCGATCACCGCGCCCAGCTGCGACAGCTCGACGAAATAGCGCGTCGCCTCGCGCATGCCGCGCGCGATGTCGCGCACGTTGGAGATCTGCGAGCCCATGTGGAAATGCAGCAGCTTCAGCGCATCGCCCATGCCGGCGTCGCGCAGCGACTTCCACAGGTCCAGCAGCTGGCGCGGGCTGAGGCCGAACTTGGCCTTGTCGCCGCCGGAGTTCTGCCACTTGCCGGCGCCCAGCGATGCCAGGCGCATGCGCACGCCGAGGATCGGCTCGACGCCGAGCGCCTTGGCTTCTTCCATCACCAGCCGCAGCTCGGACGGCTTTTCAACCACGATGAAGGTGTTCATCCCCAGCTTGCGGCCGATCAGCGCCAGGCGGATGTATTCGCGGTCCTTGTAGCCGTTGCAGATGACCAGCCCGCCCGGGCGCGAGAGCGCCAGCACCGCCATCAGCTCGGGCTTGCTGCCGGCCTCCAGGCCGAAGCCGTCGCCCGCGTGCGTGGCCAGCGTGCCGGCGACGCCGCGATGCTGGTTGACCTTGATCGGGTACACCGCGGTGTAGCCGCCGCTGTAGTCCCAGTCGGCCTGGGCCTGCGCGAACGCGTCCTGCAGCATGTGCAGCCGGTCGCCGAGCACGTCGGGGAAGCGCACCAGCAGCGGCAGGCTCGCGCCCTGCGCCAGGGCGTCGTTGACCACCTCGGGCAGCGCGATCGCCGGGCCTCCGGCGCCACGCGGCCGCACCACCACGCGCCCGCCGCCGTCGACGTCGAAGTAGCCGGCGGCCCAGTGCGGGATCGAATAGGTCTTGCGGGCCTGGTCGGGCGACCACGCGGTCATGGCAGCAGTCCGGGAATCGGGTGGGGACGCGCATTCTAGCGTCCGCGGGTGCAGGTTCCGTCACCGGCCTTCGCTACAATCGCCGGCCCCGCATCGCCGACCGAGCCATTGCCATGAGCGAACCGACCTGGATGTACGAAAACTTCGAACCCGCCGGTTCGGCCATCGGCTATCGCGTGACCCGCAAGCTCGATGAGGTGCAGTCCCCCTTCCAGAAGATCGAGATCTACGAGTCGACCGACTGGGGCAACCTGATGCTGATCGACGGCGCGATGATGCTGACCACGCGCGACAACTTCCTCTACCACGAGATGATGTCGCACCCGGCGCTGTTCACCCACGCCGACCCGAAGCAGGTGGTGATCATCGGCGGCGGCGACTGCGGCACCCTGCGCGAGGTGCTGCGGCACCCGGGCGTCGAGAGCGCGGTGCAGTGCGACATCGACGAGCAGGTCACGCGGATGTCGGAGAAGTATTTTCCCGAGCTGTGCGAATCCAACGACGACTCGCGCGCACGGCTGCTGTTCGACGACGGCATCGCCTACATGGCCAACCGCGCGCCGGGCAGCGTCGACATCGTGATCGTCGACTCCACCGATCCGGTCGGCCCGGCCGAGGGCCTGTTCAACAAGGCCTTCTACGAAAGCTGCTTCCGCGCGCTCAAGGACGACGGCATCCTGGTGCAGCAGTCGGAGTCGCCGCTGGTGCTGCTGGATCTGATCAAGGAAATGCGTGGCGAGATGGGCAAGGCCGGCTTCACCGCGTTCAAGACGCTGCCCTTCCCGCAGCCGTGCTACCCGACCGGCTGGTGGAGCTGCACCATGGCGCGCAAGCACGGCGAGCTGAACGTGTTTCGCGAACGCGGTGCCGCCAGCAAGGCGTTTACGACCCGTTACTACACCCTCGATATCCACCGCGCCGCGATCAGCCTGCCGCCGTTCGTGCTCGAAGCGCTGGAGCAAAAGTAGTGTTGGCACAGACGTAATGGTGCGTCAGCGGGTGCAGAGCAGACATTTGCTCTCGCCAAGACACCAAGAACGCCAAGGAATCCATCAGGCTCTTGGTGGAGGCGATCGACGGTTCGGGTGACGCCGTGCTTCATGTGTGTTTCGCCAAAAATCAGCAAACACCCAAACCGCGTCAACGCGGCCTGCCGATTTCGTCCAGCGCTCATTTTTTTTGTTTCTCTTGGCGTCTTGGCGAGATCGCCGTTATGCATGTGCCAAAAAGTACGCCCGGGAATGGGCCTTCACTGTCATCAGCCATCCGCGGACTTTTGCACTTGGCGACCACGGTGCGAACTTTCAGTCCACACTGCCGCGGTGGCCACGAGCAGCGCGGCGGTGTACCGCCGCGCCCCGAAACAACCGACTACAGCGCGTCGCCATCCAGCTCGCCGGTGCGGATGCGTACCACCCGCTCCAGGCCGTACACGAAGATCTTGCCGTCGCCGATCTTGCCGGTGTTGCCGGCCTGCATGATCGCCTCGACCACGCGCTCCACCTGATCGCTGGTAACCGCCACTTCCAGCTTGATCTTGGGCAGAAAATCGACCACGTACTCGGCCCCCCGATACAGCTCGGTGTGGCCTTTCTGCCGACCAAAGCCCTTGACCTCGGTGACGGTGATGCCGGTGACCCCCACTTCGGACAGCGCTTCGCGCACATCGTCGAGCTTGAACGGCTTGATGATCGCAG
>DATCYC010000002.1:0-1779 GCA_036570525.1 Luteimonas sp. | reverse complement strand
AGGTGAACCCCGCATGGCCATGAACGCCAACGGCCGCCGCATCCGCAAGCATCGCCTGAAGGCCGACATCAACGTCGTGCCCTACATCGACGTGATGCTGGTCCTGCTGATCATCTTCATGGTGACCGCGCCGCTGATGAATCCGGGGGTCGATGTCGACTTGCCCGATTCCAACGCAAAGTCGCTGAAGCAGAGCAAGGATCCGATGATTGTGCAGGTCGCGGCCGACGGCGCCTATGCCTTGGTCCAGCCCGGCGATGACAGGCCGCGACCTATGAGCGAGGAAGAGCTTGAGACGCGAATCCGCGCCATCCTCCACCAGAACCCGAATCAGGCGATCTTCGTCGGCGGTGATGCCGCTACCAGCTATCAGACGTTGATGGATGCGATTGCACTGCTGCAGCTGGCAGGCGTCGAGAAGGTCGGCTTGATGAGCGACCCCAAGCACCAGAGCGGCCAGTAATGCGGGAAACGCGCGCCGACTCGACTCAGGCCGTGGTGCTGGCGATCGCGCTGCACGCGTTCCTGTTCGCGTTGATGTTCGTTGGCCTGTGGTGGAACCGCGACGCGGCACCGATCGCGGCCGCCGGTTCGCCGATCAGCGCGGAAATGGTCGACACCAGCGAGCTGTCCACGCAGATGCGGCGCGCCCTGGCCCGCGATCCCGAACCGCTGCCCGAACCCGAACCCGAGCCCGCGCCGCCGCAGGTGGAAGAAGAGGAGGCCGCGCCGCTGCCGCAGCCGATCCCCGAGCCCGCGCCGCAGGAATCGCCGGTGCCGAAGCAGCAGCAGGCGCAGGACTTCGTGCCCGAGCCGTCGCCGGTCGAGCAGGAAAAGGTCGACCGTAACGCGATCGCCGCCGAGAAGCGCGAGCGCGAGCAGGAAGAGAAGCGCCGCCAGGAACAGATCGACCTGACCGAGCGCAAGAAGCAGGAAGAGGCCGAGCGCAAGTTCCGCCTCGCCGAGCAGCAGCGCGACGAGAAGCTCAAGAAGATCCAGGCCGAGCGCGCCAAGGCCGAGCGCGAAGCCAGGCTCGCCGAGCAGAAGCTCAAGCAGATCGCCGACCTCAGGGCCAAGCAGGCCTCGGAGGACGCCGCAGCGAGCGCACCACCGCCGCCGGGGAACGAGGGCGTGGACACCGGTTTGCGCGCCCGCTACGCCGCCGCGATCCAAGCAGCCGTGCTGAGCAACTGGACCCGGCCCGAGAACGTTCCGCTCGGCCAGGTCTGCGTGATCCGCATCACCCAGCTGCCCGGCGGCGACGTGATGAGCGCCAAGGTCGATCCGTCCTGTCCCTACGACGAACTCGGCCGCCGTTCGGTCGAGGCGGCGGTGCTCAAGGCCAAGCCGCTGCCGTACGCGGGCTTCGAGTCGGTGTTCCAGCGCAACCTGATCCTCAATTTCGAGGCGCAGGACCGCTAGCAACCGGAAATACCAGCCCTTCTCCCGCTTGCGGGAGAAGGTGGCGCGAAGCGCCGGATGAGGGGAGCGAGCGCAGCGAGTTGCTTTGCCACGAACATCAAGAGCTTTCGCGCCGTGACGGCGCGAGCCATCTTTCTTTGCTTGTGCCACTACTGTCCGGTAAAAGTTCACAACCAATCGCGTAAGCGGTTGTTTTACATCGTTATTCGATCGATTTTTCCCTGTCACCGATTCCAACGCGTCGCCGCCCGAAGCTGGCCCCAGTCCACTTCGGGAAGCCGTCATGTCGCAGGGTCGCTTCGTCTTCACCCAGCTTGTGCAGCATCTGCCGCTGCACACGTTTCGACGACTGGTCGC
>DATCYC010000001.1:0-4151 GCA_036570525.1 Luteimonas sp. | reverse complement strand
TCCATCACGATCTCGGTCTTCAGCATCCGCTGGATCTGGTTGAGCAGCCCGCCCTCTTCCGGCGACACCAGCGACAGCGCCTCGCCCGTGGCGCCATTGCGCCCGGTCCGGCCGATGCGGTGCACGTAGTCTTCGGCCACCATCGGCAGGTCGTGGTTGATCACCAGCGGCAGGTCGGGGATGTCGAGGCCGCGCGCGGCCACGTCGGTGGCCACCAGCACGCGTGCCTTGCCGGCCTTGAACAGGTTCAGCGCCTTCTGCCGCTGCGCCTGGCTCTTGTTGCCGTGGATCGCGACGGCGCGCAGGCCGGCGGTCTCGAGCTGTTCGGCGAGGCGGTTGCAGCCGTGCTTGGTCTTGCCGAACACCAGCACCTGGTCGGTGTGGCGGCGGCTCAGGATCTCGATCAGCAGGTCGCGCTTGCGCGAGCCGTCGACCGGATGGGCACGGTGGGTGATGGTCTCGACGATGGTGTTGTTCGCCGCCACCTGCACCTGCTGCGGGTTGCGCATGAACTCCATCGCCAGCGCCTTGATCCGCGCCTCGAACGTGGCCGAGAACAGCAGCGTCTGGCGCTCCTTCGGCACCCGGTTGACGATGCGCTTGATCGCCGGCAGGAAGCCCATGTCGAGCATGCGGTCGGCTTCGTCGAGCACCAGCACTTCGATCGCGTCGAGCTTGGCGCTGCCGCGCTCGAGGTGGTCGATCAGGCGGCCGGGGGTGGCGACGAGGATGTCCACGCCGCGGCGCAGGTTGTCGACCTGCGGGCCCATGCCGGCGCCACCGAAGATGGTGGTGACGTTCAGGCGCAGGTGGCGGCCGTAGGTCTTGATGCTGTCGGCGACCTGCACCGCGAGCTCGCGCGTGGGCACCAGCACCAGCGCGCGCGGCTTGCGCGCGCCGTTGGGCGGGGTGAGCTTGGACAGCCGCTGCAGCAGCGGCAGGCCGAACGCGGCGGTCTTGCCGGTGCCGGTCTGGGCGCCGCCCAGCAGGTCATGGCCGGCGAGCGCCAGCGGGATGGCTTCGAGCTGGATCGGGGTCGGCGTGGTGTAGCCGTTTTCGGACAGCGCGCGCAGCAGTGCGGGCGAAAGCCCGAGTGTTTCGAACGTCATTGGATTTGTTGCTCCTGGAAATCGACGCCCGCCGGCAACGAGTCCACGCATGGTGCGCGGGCTCCCGGTCGGGAGAATCGATGGTTTGCCCGGAGCTATCCGTAACCGCGCTGCGGGCAAGGGTTTGACGGTTGCCGGATGCTCCGGACCGTGCCTGCGCGACGAAGGACGTGCGGGATAAGGCCGCGGGGGACCGACTACTCGGCCGTCGCGGCAGGCGTACCAGGATCGTAACTGCCCGGGAATCGATCCGGGGCAGCGGCAGCCGTGTTGCAGGACCGGCGGAGTCTACGTGAATGCGGACGCCGCCGCCAGCCGGGCTGGTCGGGCGTTCAGCCGCGCGCAGGCGTCATGCGGGTCATTTGACCGCCAGCAGGTCCACGCTGGTGACCTGCGGCGGGCGTGCCAGCAGTTCCTCGGTCCGCTCCAGCAGCAACCTGGCCACCTCGCCTTCCAGGTGCGCGTGCCGTCCGGCCGCGTCGTCGAAAGTGTCGAAGATGCCGAACGTCGACGGCCCGGACTTGAACGCGTACCAGCCGCGCGTGCCCGCCTCGGCCCGCGCCAGCGGCAGCGCGTCCAGCAGCAGCGCCTCGACGTCCGCCTCCTTGCCGGATCTCGCCTCGATGTTCAGCAGGATCGCCAGTTTTGCCATGTCATGTCTTCCTCGACCGGGAGCGATGTCCGCACAGCATCACAGTCGGCGGGTGAGCGTGCGGTGTTCGTGCCTCCCGACGGGCACAGCTACCGCCATGACCTTCGACACCCCCGGCCCGCCGGGCGCGGGGGTATCGTGTTTCGATGCCCGGAACCGCCCGGCGGACCGGCATGCTTCTTTCCATCCAACGCCCTGACGGGCCCGGAGACCCAAGTGACCGTGAGAAAACCGCAAGCCCTGCTCCTTTCGCTGGCCGTGGCGCTGGCACTGTCCGCATGCACCGGCGACAAGACCGACAACGCCGCGACTGCCGACGCCGCCGACGGCGCGAACGAGGCCCCGGCGCTGACCCTGGACGAGAGCAAGCTGCCGCCGGTCAACCGCTTCGAACTCGCCGACCTGGACAGCAGCATGAACGCCTGCATCGACTTCGGCGGCTACGTCAACGGCAAGTGGCTCGCCGCGAATGCGATCCCAGGCGACCGCACGTCGTGGGGCGCGTTCGAGATGCTCAACGAGCGCTCGATCGCGGTCCAGCGCCAACTGGCCGAGCAGGCCGGCGCCGAGGACGGCGCCAGCGGCGCCAGGGACCTGGTCGGCGACTTCTGGGCCACCGGCATGGACGCGGAGAAGATCAACGCCCAGGGCATCGAACCGCTGAAGGCGCGCCTGGCCGAGATCGACGCGCTGGCCGACGGCCCGGCGATCGCGGAATTCCTGCGCCAGTCCGCGGCGCGCGGCCAAGGCTTCCTGATCGGCATCGGCTCGATGCCCGACTTCAAGAATTCCAGCATGAACATCGCCGCCACCGGGCAGGGCGGACTCGGCCTGCCGGACGTGCCGTACTACTCGGCGGACGACAAACAGGACATCCGCGACGCCTACGTGGCGCACATCGCCAAAGTGCTGGAGCTGTCCGGCGTGCCCGCGGCCGATGCCGCCGAACAGGCCAAGGCGGTGATGGCGTTCGAGACCCGGCTGGCGAAGGTGTCGAAGTCACGCGAGGAGTTCTCGCGCAACGTCGAGCTGTACTACAACCCGGTATCGCCGGCCGAGGCCGACGAACTGTCACCGAACTTCCCGTTCACCAAGCTGTTCGAATCGCAGGGCGTGGAGACGCCGGAGATGTTCTCGCTGTCGATCCCGGCCTACCACGCCGAGGTCAGCAAGATGCTCGCCGACACCGACCCGGCGACCTGGCGCGCCTACCTGCGCTTCCACCTGGTCGACGACGCCTCGCCGTACCTGTCGGACGCCTTCGTGCAGGAGAACTACAACTTCTACGGCAAGGTGCTCGGCGGCCAGAAGGAGATCAAGGAGCGCGGCAAGCGCGTGCTCGAGACCATCGACCGCCAGGTCGGCGAGGCGATGGGCCAGCTGTACGTCAAGGTCGCATTCCCGCCGGAATCCAAGGCCAAGATGGAGAAGCTGATCGGCAACCTCAGCGACGCGCTGAAGCTGCGCATCGAGAACCTGGCGTGGATGAGCCCGGAGACCAAGGAGAAGGCGCTGGAGAAGTGGAAGACCTTCGACCCGCGCGTGGGCTACCCGGACAAGTGGCGCGACTGGACCGGCCTCGAGACCGGTCGCGAGAGCTACCTCGACAACGTGCTCGCCGCGCGCGAGTTCAACTACCAGTGGGATATCGGCAAGATCGGCCAGCCGGTGGACAAGACCGAATGGGGTATGCGCCCGCAGACGGTCAACGCGTCCTACAACCCGCTGGCCAACCAGCTCACATTCCCCGCCGCGATCCTGCAACCGCCGTTCTTCGACCCGAACGCCGGCGACGCGCTCAACTACGGCGGCATCGGTGCGGTGATCGGCCACGAGATGACCCACGGCTACGACGACCAGGGCGCCAAGTTCGGTCCCGGCGGCAACATGGAGAACTGGTGGACGGATGCGGACGCTGCGGGCTTCAAGTCGCGCACCGGCAAGCTGGTCGCGCAGTTCGACAACTACAAGACCGAGGACGGCCGCAACCTCAACGGCACGCACACGCTGGGCGAGAACATCGCCGACCTCGGCGGCCTGGCCACGGCCCTTGATGCGATGAAGAAGGCCACCGCCGGCACGCCCGATCCGATGACCGACGGCCTGACCCGCGACCAGCGCTTCTTCCTGAGCTGGGCGACGGTGTGGCGCCGCAACTTCACCCCGGAAGAGCTCGACAAGCGCCTGCAGACCGACGAGCACGCCCTGGCCGGCTTCCGCGCGATCGGCGCGCCGTCGAACATGCCCGCGTTCGCGGAGGCCTTCGACTGCAAGGCCGGCGACGCGATGGTTCGCGGCGACGACAAGAAGGTCGTGATCTGGTGATGCACGCCGCGCGCGGCTGAGCCGCGCCCCGCGCAATCGCTGCACCAACGGCCGTCGGGGTTCGC